>NZ_JBSGEL010000019.1:0-133730 GCF_053602875.1 Kitasatospora sp. NPDC004289
CTGCGCGGCCCCGCCTGCGGCGCACTCGTCGAGGCGAGCAGACGTCACGGACTCGGGCCCTCGCCTGCGGCGGGCTCGTCGCCTGGGCGATCCGCCGTCACGCCGCTCGGTCCCGCCGACGGGGCGCCAGCAGCGCGGCGGAGAGGGCGAAGGCGCCCGCGAGGGCCAGGGCTTCGGCGATGCCGGTGACAGTCCCGTCCACGGGGCCGGGGCGAGGGCCGAAGCGGGCCGGCACGCGGCCCAGCGGGTCGTAGGTGACGCCCACCTCCGCGCCCACGGCAGGTCGGGCGGAGCGCGCGGTCTCCACGGAGAGCGTCGAGCCGTCGGACAGGAGGACGTCACTGGAGAAGACCGGCTGCGGCTGCAGGCCCCCGGCGTCGCCACCGACCTGCGAGTGAGCCCGGACGACGCCGGTCGCGACGACGCCCCGGTCGTGCAGGGCCCGCTGGTCCGCCTCACCCGTGGCACCGACCAGTCCGAACGCGGCGCCCAGCAGGGCCAGCAGCGTACCGAGCACCAGCAGGACCAGTGCCGCACGCCCCACCGGACGGCAGAACGCGGACACTCCGGCCAGCAGGGCCAGGAGCAGCACCAGGACGAGCACCACCGCCCCGGCCGTCAGCAGTTCCTCACCGCGCTCGCGCACCAGGACGGTGGCGCGCGCCGCGCCCGCCAGGGCGGCGGGCAGCGCGAACAGCAGGACGAGGGCCGTCGCGCCCCGCACCGGATCGGCTTCCACGCAGCCCATGGTGACGGTGCGTCGGTCGGCGGACAAGGGAGCGGCGAAGGGCGGCACCGGAGGATCCGGTGCCGCCCTTCGGGGCCGTGCGAGGTCAGAGGTCGAATTCCTCCGGGGAGATGGCCAGCGCGAAGCAGGCCTCGCGGACGACCGCCTGCTCGGTCTTGTCGAAGTCGCCGTCGGCGCCGCCGATGACGATGCCGATCTGGATGACGGCGCGGGCCTCGACGGGCTTCTTGGCGACCTTGCCGATCACCTGGAGCAGCGTCACCTTGCCGAGCTCGAAGTCGGCGGTGACGGTGGTCAGGTAGTCGTCGAAGCGGCGGTGCAGGTCCGCGGCCTCGAAGTTCTGCAGCACCGGGTTGGTGGCGATCAGCGCCGCCACCCGCTGCCGCTCGGACGGGTCGACCGAACCGTCCGCGGCGGCGACCAGGGCGCACATCGCCATCGAGGCGTCCCGGAAGCCTCCGCTCTTCAACTCGTTCTTCTTGCTCTCGAGTTGGGTCTGCATGGTCTGGGCGGACTGCTTGAGGCGGTCCCACAGGGCCATCGGTGAAATCTCCAATACGGGGTGGTGCGGAGCTGGTGCCGTGCCCGGCACTACGCGCTAGAGGTGCGGGGCGATGGCCGGCATCAGGTCCTGGAAGGTGCGGCCGCGGGCGGGTTCGCCGATCGCGGAGAACGTCCAACCGGCGCCCTCGCGACGGACCTTGGCCATGATCTGGGCCGTGTGCGGTCCGCCGCCGGTGAGGGTGTAGCGGGCCAGCTCCGTGCCGGTGGACTCGTCCACCAGACGGCAGAAGGCGTCCTGCACCTGCTCGAAGGTCTGCCCGGTGAAGGAGTTCACCGTGAAGACGATCTGCTCGACCGCGGCGGGCACCCGGGCCAGGTCGACCACGATGGTCTCGTCGTCGCCGCCCGCGCCGCTGCCGCCGACCAGGTTGTCACCGCTGTGCCGGACGGAGCCGTCGCGGCTGATGAGCTGCTGGAAGTAGACCACCTCGACCAGCCCGCCGCCCTTGTTGTAGAGCACGGCGGAGGCGTCCAGGTCGATCGGGCGGGCGGTGAGCTTGGCGAAGAAGCCCTTGGGCGCGGCGGCCCGCCAGCCGAGGCCCATCCGGACCACGCTCAGCGCGCCGCCGTCGGCCTTGGCCAGGCTGATGCCCTGGCCCTTCCTCAGGTTGATGCTCATGCTGCTACTGCCCCTTCTCGCCGGCTGCGGCGCGCGGTCAGAGTGCGACGCCGAAGTCCTGGGCAATTCCCGCCAGACCCGAGGCGTAACCCTGCCCGATGGCGCGGAACTTCCACTCCGCGCCGTTGCGGTACAGCTCGCCGAAGACCATGGCGGTCTCGGTGGAGGCGTCCTCGGAGAGGTCGTAGCGGGCGATCTCGGTGCCGCCGGCCTGGTTGACCACCCGGATGAAGGCGTTGCGGACCTGGCCGAAGTTCTGGCCGCGGCCGGAGCCGTCGTAGATCGAGACGGGGAAGGTGATGCGCTGCACGTCGGCCGGGACTGCGGCCAGGTTGACCTTCAGCTGCTCGTCGTCGCCGTCGCCCTCGCCGGTGCGGTTGTCACCGGTGTGCTCGACGGAGCCGTCGCCGCTCTTGAGGTTGTTGAAGAAGACGAAGTCGCCGGTGGAGCGGACCTTGCCGTCCTCGCCGAGCAGCAGGGCGCTGGCGTCCAGGTCGAATTCGGTGCCGGTGGTCGAGCGCACGTCCCAGCCCAGGCCGATGACGACGGCGGTCAGGCCGGGCGCCTCCTTGGTGAGCGAGACGTTTCCACCCTTGCTGAGGCTGACGCCCATGAACGGTCTCCTTCGAGTCGTGGTGCCGCCGGCGGAGCTGACGGTGTTTTAAATCTACAGCAATGTAGAAGTAAAGAGACCGTAAGATCCCCTGCGGGGAGGCCGCAGTTCGCGGTCTCGCTACGATGAACGGCCGACACCGCCGCGACGTGCCCGAGGAGGACCGATGGTGCGAGACACCGAGCCCGAGCCCGGCCACGCCCGGGACCACGGCGGCCACGACGGCCGTCCGCGCCGGCGCGCGCAGGGCGAGCTGGAGTCGCAGATCCTGCACGTACTGCACCGCGCCGGCCGGCCCGCCTCCGCCGCGTGGGTGCAGGAGCACTTCGACGGCGAGCTCGCCTACTCCACCGTGATCACCATCCTGACCCGGCTGCACGAGAAGAAGGCCGTCACCCGGGTCCGCGACGGCCGCGCCTACCTCTTCACTCCCGCCGCCGACGGGGCCGGACTGGCCGCCCTGCGGATGCGGCGGATGCTGGACGCCGAGAGCGACCGGCAGGCGGTGCTGGCCAGCTTCGTCACCGCCCTCTCGGCCGACGACGAGCAGCTGATCCGCGCCCTCCTCGCCTCCGACTCCCCTCCCTCGAACGGGAGTTGAGCACACCGTGGGCGTCTTCGTCTTCCTCCCCCTGATCCTGCCGCTGACCGCGCTGCCGATCGCGCGGCTCGCCGAACAGCACCTGCACCCGCGCACCACCACCCGGCTGCTCAGCTGGATCAGCGGCGTGCTGGCCCTCTGCTCCACCCTCTGCCTCGGCCTGCTCGGTGTGGTCGGCACCGCCCAGATCCCCGGCAACCCGCTCCCGGACGCCTGGGCCGACCCGGAGGTCCGGGCCGCCGTTCCCTGGGACGAGGCGGTCGGCACCGGCTCGATCGTCGCCCTCGCCGTGGTCCTGGTGACCGCCGCCGTCACCCTCGGCCGCCACCTGCGCGGCCGCCTCCGGGCCCGCTGGGCACTGGCGCCGCTCACCGACGACGCCGAGCTGGCCGTGCTGGACGACGGGGCCCCGTACGCCTACGCCGTCCCCGGCCGCCGAGGGCGGGGGCGGATCGTGGTCTCCACCGCGATGCTCGACCACCTCGACCAGGACGAGCGGCGCGCCCTGTACGCCCACGAGCGGGCCCACCTGACGGGCGGTCACCACCGCCACCTGCTCACCGTCCGGCTCGCCGCCGCCGTGAACCCCTTCCTGGCCCCGCTGCGCGACGCCGTGGTCTTCGCCGCCGAACGCTGGGCCGACGAGGAGGCCGCCGAGGCCGTCGGCGACCGCCGCCTGGTCGCCCGCGCCGTCGGCCGCGCCTCGCTCGCCCTCCCCCGGCCGCAGGCCCCCACCGCCCTCGCCCACTTCGCCGCCCCCGGCCCCGTCCCGCGCCGGGTCGCCGCACTGCTGGCCCCCGGCCCGCTCGTGCGCCACTGGCCGCCGGCCGCCAGCCCGGCCGGCCTCGCCGCCCTGGTCGCGGCCGCCGGCACCACGGTCTCGGCGATGTCCTGCCTCAACGCCTCGGCGGCCCTGCTGCTGATCCTGCACACCGCGACCGCCAGCCACGGGATCGGGGCCGGCTGACCGGGCGTCAGTGCGGCGTGCCAGAGTCTGCCCATGCTGGAGATCACGGTACGGACCGAGGGCGGGGCGCGGCTGGTCCGGCCGACCGCCGAGGAGCTGGCCGCGCTGGTGGCGCGGATCGGCGCGGACGAGGACAACTTCCTGGTGCTGCAACGGGCACCGGACCTGCCCGACGTCTTCGCCCAGGTCTGGCACCGGACGGGTGACGTCTACGCGGTGGAGCACCGCGACGGCACGCCGGCGCGGCACTTCGGGGCGCTGTTCGACACCGCGGAGGCGGTGGCCGCCGCCCTGACCGGCTGGGCCCGGCAGGAGACCGGCTGGGACGCGGGCCGGACGTGGGAGCGGCTGGAGTTCGCGCCCGCCCCCGAGGCGCCGCCGCTCGACCTGAGCGAGGCGGACCGCACCGTCCTGGAGGACCGGCTCCGGCTCGAACTGGCCGCCGGCTACACCGACCTGGACCGGCTCGCCGAGCTCGCCGAGGACCACCTGATCACCGCCGAACGCCGTCCCGTCTCCCCCGCGCAGGCCAAGGCCCTGGCCAGGCGGCTCTGGCTGGAGCGCGTCGGGGAGCAGTCCGCCTGGCAGGGCGAGACCGACCCGGAGCGGCTGGCCCGGGCCTTCGCCGCCCTGGAGCGCAGCGGCATCACCGCCCGCGAGAACTTCGCCTGCTGCGGCAGCTGCGGCCATGCCGAGATCGGCGGCGTGGCCCCCGCCGAAGCGCGCGGCTTCGTCTACTTCCACGCCCAGAGCACCGAGCACGCCGCCGCCGGACACGGTCTGACGCTGCACTACGGCGCCTTCGAGGGCTCGGGCGCGACCACCCTCGACGTCGGCCACGAGGTGGTGGCCGCCCTCCAGGGGGTCGGCCTCCGCACCGACTGGGACGGCACCCGGGAGTGCGCCCTCACCGTCACCCCGCTCGACTGGCGCCGCCGCCTGGTCGGCTGACGGCCCGTCCGCCTCCCCGTCTCGGCCGTTCGGGCTCTCGCGGCGGGGCGGCCACGCGCGGTGGGGTGCGGGCGGGCGAGGATGGTCACCATGGACGGAGACGGCGAGCGGTGGCGGCTGCTGGACCGCTTCCCGGTGGAGCGGGTGACCGCCGAGGCGGCCGCCGCCCTGGTGCGGGAGGCACCGGGCTACGCAGGGCGGGACGAGCAGGGCCTCGGGCGGGAGCTGCTGGCCATCCTGGAACCGGCGCTCGCCTCGCTCCGCACCGGTGACCAGCCGAGCGCCGAGGACGTACGGCGGTGCGAGCGGTTCGGGGCACTGCGGGCCGAGCAGGGCATCGGCCTCGAACCCTTCCTGGAGGCCTTCCGCCTGACGGCCCGTCGGGCCTTCGACGCGCTGTACGAGATCCTCCGCGGCCACGACGACCCCGCGCTGGCGCTGGAGCTGGCCGGCGACTTCTGGGCCTGCTGCGACCTGGTCTCACTGGCCGTGGTGCGCGGCCACCGCAGCCACGAGGCCGAGCAGGTCCGGGCCGACCAGGAGCGGCGGACGCTGCTGCTGCGGCAGCTGCTGCTCGGCGAGCTGTCGGCGGACTGGCTGCCGACCGCGGCCGGGGCGCTCGGCCTCTCCCCGCGCGCGGAGTACCGGGTCTGCTACGCCGTGCCCGGTGCCGGCGAGGACGTCCGGACCGTGGAGCGGGCGCTGCGCGACCACCTGGTGGTGCACCTGGCGGAGCCGGGCGCCCAGCGGGTGGTCGGCCTGACCGCGGCCCGGCCGCGCGGGTCGGTCGAGGTGCCGGCCAGCCTCGGCCCGGCCCGCCCGCTGGCGCGGCTGCACGAGTCCCTGGTCGAGGCCCGCCGGGCGAGCGAGCTGGCCCTCGCGTTCGGTCTGCGCCGCCTGGTCTCCGACGGTGAACTCCCGCTGCACCGTGCGGTCCTGGCGCAGCCCGAGGTCGGCGGGCAGCTGGTCGAGCGCTGCTTCGGCCACGTCGAGGGCGCGCGCCGGTCCACCCTCGCGGCGACGCTGGACGCCTACCTCCGGGCGGACGGCAACGCCGAAACGGCGGCGGCCGGGCTCTTCGTGCACGCCAACACCCTGCGCTACCGCCTGCGCGGCTTCACCGCCGCCACCGGCCTCGACCCGGTGCACACGGAGGACGCGCTGACGGTCTGGTGGGCCCTGCGACACCTGGAGGCGGCCGGGCGCCGCGGGCCCGGGGGGACTGTGGCCGACGACAGCCGCTGAAGGCCCCCGACCCCGTCCGGGGCGTGGATCAGCCGTTCCACCGGGTGCACCGGGGGTGGCCCTTGTCGGGCTCGACAGTTTTCGGCGGCCGCCTGCTGTCCGCTGCTCCATCGGTTCCGGGCCGCCCGGCTGGCACGGTGGGAAGTGCCCGGACGGCCGAGCCCCCGCAGGACCGTCCGGGACTTCACGGCAGTGCGCAGGTACCGACGGCGGGGTGAACGGAGTTCCACGGCGATGAACCGCCACCTCGTACGATCCGAGCGGCGCGAGACCGGCCGGGCCCGCAGGCCCTGGCTGATCACCACGTTCGCGACCCTGCTCGGCCTGCTGGCGGTGCTGTTCACCGTCCTGATGACGGTGCCGGTGCCCAGCACGGTGACCGCACTGGCCACCCTCGGCCTCGACGGGGCCCAACTCCTCACGCTGGTCGCCCTGGTGGCGGCCGCCGTGCTGGCCCTCCTGGCCCGGCGGCGCCGGGCGCGGGCCGCCACCTGGATCGCGGCCGTGAGCGCCGCGCTGATGCTGGTCATGACGGCCGTCCCGGCCCTCGCGATGTCGCGCACCGCGGCCGCCGAGGGCGTCGGCACCTCCCTGGGCTCCTACCTCGGCCACGGCCTCTCGCTCGGCAAGGACCGACCGGCGGACGCCCGGACCCACACCTACGCCACCGTCGACGGCACCGGGCTCCAGCTCGACGCGCTGCCCGCCCACCAGGGCTCCGGCCCCCGCCCGGCCGTGGTCTACGTGCACGGCGGCGGCTGGAAGATCGGCGACCGCACGGACGGCTACCCCTGGGGCACCTGGTTCACCGCGCGCGGCTACCAGGTCTTCACCATCGACTACCGGCTGCTCCCGCACGCCGACTGGCGCAGCGGCGTCGGCGACGTGAAGGCCGCCGTCGGCTGGGTGCGGGACAACGCGGCGACGCTCGGGGTCGACCCGGCCCGGATCAGCCTGTTCGGCGAGTCGGCCGGCGGCCACCTCGCGCTGATGGCCGCGTACACCGAGGGCGACCCGATGTTCCCGCCGACCGAGCCGCACCGGGACACCTCGGTCCGCACCGTGCTCAGCTTCTACGGCACCACCGACTTCGACGACGCGGTGGCCAACTCCACCGCCCCCGGCCTGATCCGCCAGGCGACCCGCGAGTACGTCGGCGGGACGAAGGAGCAGCAGCCGGAGCGCTGGTACGCCTCCTCGCCGCTCCACCACGTCCGCCCCGGCCTGCCGCCCACGCTCAGCGTCCACGGCAAGGACGACCGGCTGATCCCGGTCTCCCAGTCGCGACTGCTCGGGCAGGCTCTGGCCGGTGCCGGGGTCGGGCACCGCACCGTCGAACTCCCGTGGTCCAGCCACCTGTTCGACCTGACCCGGGGTAACCTCGCCACCCAGGTCTCCGCCGGGGTGATCGAGCAGTTCCAGCAGCAGTACGCCAACTGATCGTCCATCAGGGAGAGCAGACAGAGATGACCACGCGCTTCGGTGACTACCAGAACGAGATCTACTTCAACGGACTGGGCGGCGTGCTGCCGACCATGCCGATGACCTTCGACGGCCTGGAGGAGCGGGCCGCCGGCGCCCTGCCGCCCTCGGTGCTCTCCTACGTGGCGGGCGGGGCGGGCGACGAGTCCACCCAGCGGGCCAACGTCGAGGCCTTCGGGCGCTGGGGCCTGGTGCCGAGGATGATGGTCGGCGCGGTGGAGCGGGACCTGTCGGTCGAGCTCTTCGGGCTGCGGCTGCCCTCGCCGCTCTTCATGGCGCCGGTCGGGGTGATCGGGCTGTGCGCGCAGGACGGCCACGGCGACCTGGCCACGGCCCGGGCGGCCGCCCGCACCGGGGTCCCGATGGTGGCGTCGACCCTGACGGTGGATCCGCTGGAGGACGTGGCCGCCGAGTTCGGCGACACCCCCGGCTTCTTCCAGCTCTACACCCCCACCGACCGCGCGCTGGCCGAGAGCCTGGTGCACCGCGCCGAGGCGGCCGGCTACCGCGGCATCGTGGTCACCCTCGACACCTGGACCACCGGCTGGCGCCCCCGCGACCTGGCCACCTCCAACTTCCCCCAGCTGCGCGGCCACTGCCTGGCCAACTACACCGGCGACCCGGTCTTCCGGGCCCGCCTGGCCAAGGCCCCCGAGGAGGACCCGGGCGCCGCGATCCTGGAGTGGGTCGGCGTCTTCGGCAACCCGCTCACCTGGGACGACCTGCCCTGGCTGCGCTCGCTCACCGACCTGCCGATCGTGCTCAAGGGCCTCCAGCACCCCGAGGACGTCCGCCGCGCCCGCGACGGCGGCGTGGACGGCGTCTACTGCTCCAACCACGGCGGCCGCCAGGCCAACGGCGGCCTGCCCGCCCTGGACGCCCTGCCGGGCGTGGTCGAGGCCGCCGGCGGGCTGCCGGTCCTCTTCGACTCCGGCGTCCGCTCCGGCGCCGACGTGGTCAAGGCCCTCGCCCTGGGCGCCACCGCCGTCGGCGTCGGCCGCCCCTACGCCTACGGCCTGGCCCTGGGAGGCACCGACGGCATCGTCCACGTGCTGCGCTCGCTGCTCGCCGAGGCCGACCTGATCATGGCCGTCGACGGCTACCCGACCCTCGCCGACCTGCGCACCGAGGGCGCGCTGCGCCGGATCTGACGCACCGTCGGGGCCGTACCGGACGTCCGATACGGCCCCGACGGCTGCCTGCCCGCCCTCAGCCCAGCGAACCGGCGAACTCCACCAGCAGGGCGTTGACCGCCTCCGGCTCGTCCACGTGGGCCGGATGCCCGGCGCCCGGGACCACGGCGGACCGCGCGAGCGGGCTGAGCGCGGCCGTGGCGGCGGCGTGCTCGGCGGGCCAGAACTGGCTCTGCTCCCCGGCCACGATCAGGGCCGGGACGGTGATCCGGGCGACCACGTCCCGCCAGTCCTGGCAGGCGTGGTCGAACATCAGCGGGAAGGTGTCCGGGGTGATGTCCCGCCGGGCGCCCTTGCCCCCGGCCGCGCGGATCTTCGCGTCCAGCTCCTCCTCGCTCTGCCAGGCCCGGCCGTGCCCGGTGCCCAGCACGTTCGCGGGGTCGAAGAAGAAGGTGCCGAGGTTCTCCAGGGTCAGCCCGTAGAAGCCGTTGCCCCAGCTCGGGTCATTGATCATCTTCGGGCTCTGGTCGATCGTCACGATCCCGGCGAGCCGCTCGCAGCCGAACAGGCTCGCGTACGCCCAGGCGTGGCTGGCCCCCATCGACTGGCCCACCAGCACCACCCCCTCCAGCCCCAGGTGGACCAGCAGCTCCCGCACGTCCTCGCCCCCGCGCGACATCCGCAGCCCGTACGGCGGCCGGTCCGAACTCCCCGCCCAGCGCCGGTCCAGCGACACCACCCGGTACCCGGCCCCGCGCAGCGCCCCCCACTGCAGGGCCCAGTCGTCGGCCGGCTGCCCGTAGCCCGAGACCAGGACGACCGGGCGGCCCTCGCCCTCGTCGTAGTAGTGCAGCGAGACCTCGTCGCTGGTGGTGAAACGCGGCATGGGACGGCCTCCGGCTCGTGGGCGGTGAACGCGAGTCGAGTCTCGGTCACGAGCCGTCGGCCCGCCACGCGCCGCGGCCGTTGGAAGGAGCCCGCTTCAGAACGAGGGGTCCTCCCCGGTGAGGCCGTCGACCGACTCGCGGATCAGGTCGGCGTGGCCGACGTGGCGGGCGTACTCCTCGACGAGGTCCAGGAGGATGCGGCGGAGGTTGGGGCGCTCGCCGTTGCGGGCGGTGAAGGCACCCAGCTGCTCCAGGCCGCCCCCGGCGAGGGCCGCGTCGACGACGGCCCGGGAGCGGGCGGTCGCCTCCTGCCAGAGCGCGTACAGCTGCTCGGGAGTGTCCTCGGCGGCGGAGCGGTAGTCCCAGTCGGGGGTCGCCTCCCAGTCGACGGCCTCCCAGGGTGCACCGGCGGGTTCGCCGAGCCAGAGGCGGGCGAAGTGGCTGTCCTCGATGTGCGCCAGGTGCTTGAGCAGCCCGCCCAGGGTGACGGTGGAGGCGCCGAGGGTGGCCCGCAGACCGGCCGCGTCCAGGCCCGAGGTCTTCCAGGCCAGCGTCGCCCGCTGCCGCTCCAGCGCACCCAGGACGGCCGCCGCCTCGGTGCCGGCCAGCGGGGGATCGGGCCAGGTCTCCGCAGTGAACTCGATCATGGGACAGCACCCTAGCGGGTGGCCGGCACCAGGCCCGGGGCGAAGCGGAAGGAGACCGCCTCCATCAGGGGCCTGCGCTTGGTGTTCTGGAAGGCGGCCACCCGCCAGCGGTCGTCCTCGCCGCGTACCAGGGTGTAGGTCTGAACCTTCGTCAGCTTCCCCTTCGGGGTGGCGCCCTTGTACGTGTCGCCCCGCGAGGTGACCACGGCGAGGCCGGGGGCGGGGAAGCGGACGTCCACGAGTTCGTCGGCCAGCCGGGTCCCCTTGAGGAAGCCGGCGAACAGGACGCGGTGGCTCTCCACGATGTCGCGGCGGCCCCGGTAGTGGGTGCCCACGTAGGTGACGTAGTCGGCGTCCTCGGTGAACTCGGCGCCGTAGGCCTCGGCGTCGTGGCGGGCCCAGGCGTCGACCAGCCGGGCGAGGACCTCGGTGACGGGCTGGCGGTCGGTGCTGTGCGTGGTCATGACGGCCCCTTCCGGGATAGGCTGAGATGGCTGCACAGATGCAATATCTGCGCGCATGCAGATAAATGTAAGGGGAGTACCTCGCCATGGCAACCGCCCAGCCCGCACCGGGCGACGAACACGAGACCTTCCGCGCCTACCTGGACGCGGTGGGGCTCAACGCGATGGCCGCCGCCGCCGCGGTCGGCCTCCAGCCCTCGGAGTGGTACGCCTTCAGCCGGCTCGCCCTCGCAGGCGGCCTCACCTCCGGGGAGCTCTCCACCCTCACCGGCCTCACCACCGGCGCCACCACCCGCCTGATCGACCGCCTCGAACGGGCCGGCTTCGTCCGCCGCGCGCCCGACGCGGCGGACCGCCGCAAGGTGGTGGTCGAACCCGTCCCCGAGGCCCTCCCCCGCATCGCCGAGGCCGTCACCCCCACCCGCCACCACCTCGCCCGGGTCCTCGACCGCTACACCCCCGAGCAACGCGCCGTCCTGTTCGACTACTTCAGCCACGCCGCCCCCGCCTTCCGCGAGGCCACCGAGGAGATCCGCCGCTCCGGCTGAACCCGGACAGCCCTGCGCCCCGGTCACCGGTTGGGGCCGGTGCACCGGGGCGCAGGGGGTCCGATCAGGGGAGGTCAGGTCCGGTCAACGACCTTGCAGGGCCTTGACGTTGTCGCCGAAGGACCAGCCCTTGGAGCCGTCCCAGTTGATCGACCAGGTCATCAGGCCCTTGAGCTGGCCGCTGAAGGAGCCGTAGGCCTGGCTGACCAGGCTGGGGGCCATGTAGCCGCCACCGGCGCCGGGCTGGGCCGGGAGGCCGGGGACCTGCTTGTCGTAGGGGACCTTGATGGTGGTGCCCTGGATGGTCAGGCCGTTGTTCAGGCACTGGGTCTGCTTGGTGAAGCCCTCGACCGTGCCGGCCTGGTAGGAGTCACCGGCGCAGCCGTACATGCTGCCGTTGTAGTACTGCATGTTGAGCCACCACAGGCGGCCGTTGTCGACGTACTTCTTGATGATCGGCAGGTACGAGCCCCAGATCGAGCCGTAGGTGACGCTGCCGCCGGTGACGTACGCGGTCTCCGGGGCCATGGTCAGGCCGAAGCCGGCCGGCATCTGGGCGAGCACGCCGTCGATGATGCGGATCAGGTTGGACTGCGAGGCCGAGAGCGAGGTGATGCTGCCGCTGCCGGACAGGCCGGTCTCGATGTCGATGTCGATGCCGTCGAAGTTGTACTTCTTCAGGATCGGCACCACCGTGGCCACGAACTTGTCGGCCACCGTGCTGGAGCTCAGGTCGATGCCGGCGGCGGCGCCGCCGATCGACATCAAGAGCGTCGCGCCGGCCGCCTTGGCCTGGCACATCTCGGCGGGGGTGGAGACCTTGACGCCCGCGTCCATGCCGTCCTGCCACAGGACGGTGCCGTCGGAGAGGATCACCGGGAAGGCGGCGTTGATGACGTTGTAGCCGTGCGCGGCGATCCGGCTGTCCGTGATCGGCACCCAACCCATGCCCGGGTGAACGCCGTTGGAGGCGCCGTCCCAGTTCTCCCAGTAGCCCTGCAGCACCTTGCCGGACGGCTTGGGCTTGGTCGGGCAGGTGTCACCGGTGCCGCTCGGCGAGGGGCTGGTCGACGGCGAGGTCGACGGCGAGGTGGACGGGCTGGTGGACGGCGAAGTCGACGGGCTCGTCGAGGGCGAGGCACTGGTCGACGGACTGGTCGACGGGGACGGGCTGGTGGACGGCGAGGGGCTGGAGCCGCCGGGGCCGGTCAGGGTGAAGTCGTCGGCGTAGTAGGCGGGTTGGCCGTACCAGCCGTGCACCCAGATGGTCACCGAGGTGGTGCTCGCGCCGGTGCCGAAGTTGACGGCGAGCTGGCCGTAGGAGGCGTTGCCCGGGGTCCAGGTGGAGGTGGTGCCGGTCAGGCCGGTGCCGGTGGCGCCGAGGTAGACGTAGCTGCCCTGGACCCAGGCGCTCAGCGAGTACTGGGAGTTGGGCTGCACGCTGATGGTCTGGCTGCACTGCCCGCTGTCCTGGCCGCTCGGCACCGCCTTGAGCGCCGAACTGCCGCCGTGCACCGGGCTGGTGACCGCCGCGCCGGAGCCGGCCGTACAGGTCCAGCCGGAGAGTCCGCTCTCGAAGCCGGGGTTGGCCACCAGGTTGGGGGCCGCCGCCCCGGCGGTGACCGAGCCGGCCACCACGAGGCCGGCGCCGACCACCGCGGCGGCGCTGACGCCCGCGAGGGTGCGCCGGGCGAGGTTCGGCGCGGGGCGGGCGTGGCTGGTCCGGGTGGGCTGCGGCGCGCGCTCCGCCCCGAGGCCGGGGCCGCCCGACGGACGCGGAGTACGGGACCTCCGACGGAACATGGTGTGCTCCCTTCCCGCCGGGCGTCGTGGAACTGTCGACGCGTGGGGGCGCGACGCCCGGGCATGGGTGAGGTGGGGGGACATGTGGGGATGTGCCGGTCCGGATCGTAGGAGCGCCGGAAAGGGCACGTCAATAGGTCTGGACCAATCACCCGGCGCACGCCCCCGCGAGCTCGGACGATCCCCCGCCCCGGCACCCTGCCCGGGTGGCACTCCGTCAGGAACGCCGGGCCCGGGGGCCGTTGGCGGGAGCGCGCCTCAGCCCTTCAGCCCGAGGGCGGTGCGCAGCTCGCGGCCGGCGCCCCCGAAGCCGGGGCCGGCCGGCCCTCCGGCGGCTGCCCTGGCCGCCTCGGTCCGCGGGTCGGCCCGCTGGATCGCGGCCCACCGGGCCAGCTGCTCGACCTCGCCGCGGTACTTGGCGACGGCGGGCCGCAGCGGGGCGCTCCAGTCCGTCCGGTCGAGCACCAGCAGCGTGCTGTCGGTGGCGGTGACCAGCTGCTGGGCCCAGGCGCGGTACTGCTCCGGCGCCTCGTCGGCCCGCTTCTCCGGCGCCAGCACCAGGGCCTGTTCGACGCTGCGGGAGGCGGCGAAGTAGGCGTTCTGCTCGGCCGAGAAGGAGGCCGGATCCTGGCGGACCGAACCGGTCCGGAGCTCCGGGGACTGGACCAGGCAGAGTGCCCGCTTGCCGTCGACCGGGCCGACGTACCCCGCCTCGACGCCCTCGGGCAGCGCCGCCTGGTCGAGCACGTAGTCGTGGTGGACGGCGAGGCAGTTCCGCCGGACCACCGCGTCCTCGGGGTACCCGCCGGCGGTCGGCAGGTTCGCCGGCCCGGTGACCTCGGTCCGGTGCGGCCGGTCGCAGGGCACCACGGTGACGGTCCGGGGGACCGGCCCGTCCATCCCGAGCTCCACCACGCACTGACCCGTGGTCAGCTCTCCGACGAGCACCTTGCCGTTGCCCTGCGCGATGCCCAGCACCGGCGGCACGACCAGCGACAGCACCAGGATCCAGAAGCCGGACAGGCAGAGCCCCAGGATCGCCCGGCTCCGGCCCAGCCAGGGGTTGTTGCCGATCCTGCGCAGCGCGAGCACCCCGAGCACGATGCCCGCCACCACCCCGATCCCGGTGAAGCCGAGGGCGCCGGCCACCAGGGAGGCGGTGGCCCCGCGGTCCTTCCCGGGCGCGGGCGGGTACTCCCGGGTGGCCGTCTCGGTGGCGGGGCTGGACTGCTGGTCGGGGACCGAAGACAACGCCGGGGCTCCTCGTGGGCAGGGGTCCGCTGGTACGCGGCCCCGCGACGATATCCGGGTGCCCGGCCCCTCCGCCTTCGATTAACCTCCGCCGCCCGTCCGGGCGGTGACCAGGCCCGACTCGTACGCCGCGATCACCGCCTGGGCGCGGTCCCGGACGTCCAGCTTGCCGAAGATGCTGGTGATGTAGTTCTTCACGGTGGACGGGCTGATCTCCAGCGCCTGCGCGATGGCGGCGTTGTCCAGCCCCCCGGCGATCAGGCGCCAGACCTCCACCTCACGGGGCGTCAGCTCCCCGGCCGCACCGCCCTCGGCCGGGGCCACCGCCACCGCGGCGGCGGGCGTGGCCCGGACGTGACTGGAGATCAGCCGGGTGAGCAGCCGGGGGGCCACCACCGCCTCGCCGGCGTGGACGGTCCGGATCGCGGCGGCCAGGTCCTCCGGGGAGACGTCCTTGGGCAGGAAGCCGTACGCGCCGGCGCGCAGCGCGGCCACCACGTACTCGTCCATGTCGAAGGTGCTGAGCGCCAGCACCCGCGCCCCGGGCAGCTCCGCGGCCAGCCGCTCGGTGGCGCCGACGCCGTCCAGCACGGGCATCCGGATGTCCATCACCACCACGTCGGGGCGCAGCTCCCGCGCCCGGGCGACGGCCTGCTCGCCGTCCTCGGCCTCGCCGACCACCTCGAAGGAGGGGTCGGGCGAGAGGATCAGCGAGAGTCCGCGGCGCACCAGCGGCTGGTCGTCGGCGATCAGGACCCTGATCGCCCGCTCCTCGGTCATCGGTTCTCCTGCCCATTCTGGACGGCGGCCTCGGCGGTCTCGGCCGGGCTCAGCGGTAGGTCGGCGAGGACGGCGAAGCCGCCCTCGGGGAGCGGACCGGCCGTCAGGGTGCCGCCGTGCAGGGCGACCCGCTCCCGCATCCCGACCAGGCCGTGACCGCCCGGTACCGCCGCCCCCGGCACCGAGCCCTCGCCGTCGTCGCGGACCTCCACGCCCATCGACTCCGGACGGTACGTCAGCCGCACCTCGGCACGGGCCGGCCCCGCGTGCTTGCGGGCGTTGGTCAGCGCCTCCTGGACGATCCGGTACACCGTCAGGCCGACGGTCGGCGGCAGCGGGCGGCGCGCGCCCTCGACCGTGAGCACGGTCGGCAGCCCGGCCCGGTCGGACTCGGCCACCAGCCGGTCGAGGTCCTCCACCCCGGGCTGGGGTGCTGACGGGGCGTCGTCCGGTTCGTCACCGGTGCGCAGCACGTTGAGCAGCTGACGCATCTCGCGCAGCGCGAGGCGTCCGGAGGACTCCAGGGTGACGAGGGCGTCGCGGGCCACCTCGGGGTTGGCGAGGTTGGCGCGGGCGCCGCCGGCCATCAGCTGCATGGTGGTGATGTGGTGGGCCACGATGTCGTGCAGCTCCCGGGCGATGCGCCGGCGTTCGTCGGCCACCGCGCGGTCGGCGAGCAGTTGCCGGTTGGCCGCCACCTCGCGCTGCCAGCGGTTGACGGCCAGAGCGCCGACGACCACCAGCAGGACGGAGATCACCGGGCTGACGGCCTCCGGCCAGGCGAGGCTGCGGCCGTGGGTCTGGCTCCAGCAGAGCAGCCCGGCCGTCGCCACGGCCGCGACGGCCGTCACCCGAGGCGGGCAGGCCCGGGCGACGGTGTAGACGCTGACCACCAGGGCCGGGCCGAAGTGGCTGGGCAGCCGCAGCAGCAGGGCGGCCGCCACGTCCAGCAGCACGACGGCGACGAGCACCGCCAGCGGGTGGCTGCGGCGGGCGAGCAGCGGCAGGGCGGAGAGGGCGACCAGCAGCAGGCCGGGCACGCTGACCCGTTGGGAGCCCGGGTCCGAGAGGAACACGTAGGCGAGCACGTTGATCGCGCACGCCCCGGCGGTCACCAGGGCGTCGGTGTGCGACCACGGCGCCGCTTCGCCCTCCGCCGCGCTCCCGGGGTGCGGCCCGGGGTGTGCCCGCACGCTCATGTCCGTCCTTCCACGACAACCACTCGATCCACCACACCGCGCTGATCTGCGCCGATGCCCTCATTCTGTCAGGGCTCCGGAGCGGCGGGCATGGTCCCCGCGGCCGATCACCGGGCCGCCGGACCAGGACCACGGTCCCGGGTGCGCCCCGCCCCGGGGAGCTGAGGCCCCGTCACGGATCGTCCGCCGCCACGACGCCCGGGGCCCCTCCCGGCTGATGAGCTGTGAGCAGACCGGGAACCCCCGGCACCAGCACACGAAACGGGCCGCGCCAGGCGGTCCGCCGGAGGAACACGTGATCCGCGCACTGACCGGGTACTCGACCAGGAACCCCTGGCGGGTGATCGCCTTCTGGGTCGTCCTGGGCATCGGCCTCACCCTGCTCAGCCCGATGCTGCTCTCCCGCGTCACCCAGTCCAGCACCGGGGACTTCCTGCCCCGGAGCTACGACTCGGCCGCGGCGCTGCGGATCGCCGAGGAGCACTTCGGGCTGCGGCCGGACGCCACCACGGTCACCGTCCTGGTCGCCCGGGCCGACGGCAAGCCGCTGACCGCCGCCGACCACGAGCGGGTCACGGCGCGCGCGGCGGAGCTGGCCGCGCACCGGGTGGAGATGCCGCGCGAGAAGGACGAGCCCGCCCTGCTGGTCCCGGACCGCTCGCAGACCCCCCGGGTCGCCCCGGCCGTCCGGGCACCCGACGGCTCCTTCGACCTGCTCACCGTGGAGCTGACGGGCAGCCAGGCCGACGAGGGCGTGCAGAAGGTCTTCCGCGCCTTCCGCGACCACGCCACCGCCCGCTTCGCCGCCGACGGCCTGCGCAGCGGCTACACCGGCGCGCTGGCCGAGACCTCCGACACCACCGAGGCCAACCGGACCGCCACCGTGGTCGGCGGCGCCCTGGTGGTCGGCCTGATCGTGCTGCTCAACGTGCTGGTCTTCCGCAGCGTGCTGGCCGCCGTGCTGCCGCTGCTCGCGGTCTCCTTCATCGGTGGTGTGGCCACCGGGGCGGTGGCCGGCATGGCCATCCTGACGGGGCTTCGACTGGACGCGAGCACGCCCGGCCTGATCTCGGTGGTGCTGCTCGGGATCGGCGTGGACTACCTGCTCTTCCTGCTCTTCCGCTTCCGCGAGCAGCTGCGCGCCCGCCCCGACCGGCCCGCCCGGGAGGCCGCCGCCGAGGTCTCCGGCCGGGTCGGCACCGCCATCACCTCCGCCGCGCTCACCATCGTCGCCGCCTTCGCCACGCTCGGCGTGGCGAGCTTCGGGCAGTTCCGCTCGCTCGGCCCGGCGATCGCCGTCGCGGTCCTGGTGATGCTGCTGGGCAGCCTCACCCTGATGCCGGCGATGCTGGCCGCCTGCGGGCGGAAGCTGTTCTGGCCCTCGCGCGCCCTGCGCCGCGACCCCGCCCCGGGCTCCACCGCGGAGCGCTTCGGCCTGCTGGTGGCCCGCCGCCCGCTGGCGGTGCTGCTCGGCTCGATCGCCCTGCTCACCGCACTGGCCGCCGGTGTGGCCGGCATCCGGATGGACTACGGCCAGGGCGGCGCCACCTCCACCACCCCGGCCGCCGCCACCGCCGCCGAGATCGCCCGCGCCCTGCCGGCCGGCGTCTCCGACCCCACCAGCGTCTACGTCACCGGCTCGGCCCTGGCCCCCGCGGGCCTCGACGGTCTGTCAAAGGCCCTGTCCGGTACGGAGGGCGTCGGCCAGGTCGCCCGGCCGGTGCTCTCCCCCGACGGCCGGGCCGCCCGGATCGACCTCTACCTGACCGTCGACGCGCAGAGCGCCCGCGCCCGCGAGCTGGCCTCCGGCCCGGTCCGCGCCACCGTCTCGGCCCACACCCCGGCGGGCACCGAGGCCCACGTGGGCGGTACGGCGGCCGTCTTCGCCGACGTGTCCGACGCGGTCGACCGCGACCTCCGGCTGGTCTTCCCGGTCGCGGCCGCGCTGATCGGCCTGATCCTGCTCCTCCTGCTGCGCAGCCTGCTCGCCCCGGTCGTCCTGATGCTCGCGGTCGGCCTCGGCTTCGCCGCCACCCTCGGCGCCTCCACCCTGCTCTTCCAGCACGGCCTCGGCGAACCGGGCGTCTCCTTCACGCTCCCGCTCGTCCTCTTCCTCTTCGTGGTGGCCCTCGGCACCGACTACAACATCCTCATCACCGACCGCATCCGCGAGGAGATGCACCGGCCCGGCCCCGCCCGCGCCGCGGTGGCCCGGGCCGTCCGCCACACCACCCCCGCGATCGCCACCGCCGGGCTGGTCCTGGCCGGCTCCTTCGCCTCCCTGGCCACCACCCCGGGCAGCGCCCAGGTCGCCTTCGCCCTGACCCTCGGCATCCTGCTCTCCGCCTTCGTCCTCTCCCTCGCCCTCGTCCCCGCCCTCGCCGCCCTCCTCGGCCGCTCCCTCTGGTGGCCCCTGCGCCGCACGGCACCGGCGGTGACGGAGGAGACCACGGCCCGCCCGGCCACCGAGTACGCCCACCGGTACTGAAAGCGGCCGGAGCCCGACACCCGTGCACGACCCGGGTGTCGGGCTCCGGCCGTCGGCCGGGCCACGGCCCCGCTACGCCAACGGCACGGCGTACACCGGCTCCTGGCCGTACCCCGTGAAGCCCGCCCGCCGCAGGATCGGCCCCGAGCTGGCCGGGTTGGCCTTCACCAGCACCATCCGCGCCCCGTGCTCCGCCGCGTACGCGAGCCGGGCGGCCAGCAGTGCCCGGTACACGCCCCTGCGCTGCCGGGCCGGCGCCACCACACCGCCCGTCAGCCGGGCCACCCCGTCGACCAGTTCGAGCCCGGCCGTCCCGGCGGCCTCGCCGTCGACGTACGCGACCAGGGTGCCGCCCTCCCCCGCCGCGACCGTCCGTCCGTTCCGCTCCGCGGCGGCTACGATCCGGTCCTCCGGCGGCAGCTCGCCGCCGAATCCGGTCACCGCCACCGCGGCCCCGTCCCGCGAGGTGTCCACGTCGGTCGCCCACCGCAGCTCGACCTCGGCCTCCGGCTCCCGGAGCTGGGGCGCACCCTGGCCCAGGTCCGCCGCCAGGACCTCCAGGTCCAGCTTCACCCGCCCGCCCCGGGCCGCCAACTCCTCCGCCAGGCCCGCGGGGTGGCCGATCAGCACCTGCCAGTCCAGCACCGGCACCCCGCACTCCCGCGCCCGCCCGACGACCCGGTCGACCGCCTCCCCCAGCGGTCCGTACGGCGTGAACGACACCACCGAGAGGTCGAAGTCGTAGTAGTCGGGCAGGCGCACCATCCGGTACTCGTCCGTCCCGATGACCTCGGCGTTCTCCGGCCGCCACACCCAGGCAGCGCTCGCGGCAGCGACATCAGCATCAGAAAGTCCCATGACCGGCACCCTAGGAGCCGTCGTGCCCGTGCTCCGTGAGCGACCGCCCGCTGTTACGGAACCCGGACGTCAGGAGACGAAGCCCACCACCCCGAAGCCGGGCCGGGCCTGCGCACCGCGCAGCCAGCCGATCACGTCCATGACCGCCTCGACCACCTCCGGCTCCAGCGGCGGGGCGTGGCCGTCCCGCTTGGTCTGCTCGAACTGCTCCAGCGCCGCCAGGCACTCCTCGTGCGTCCACTCGCCGCAGCGCGGCAGCTCGTAGTGCGGGATCGGCTTCGGCAGCCCGTCGTAGTAGCCGAGTTCGGCCACCGAGACCGCCGTGATCCGCAGCGCCCGCAGGCCCTCGTCGACCATCTCCAGCCAGGAGCCCCGGAACGGGGAGAACGAGGAGTTGTCGAGGAAGCTCCCGGTCAGCGAGCAGAGCCGCTTGTACGCGTAGCCGTACTGGAACGCGTACTGCCCGGGCCCGGTGAACGGCCCCCCGTTCACCACCGCCCGCAAGGCCTCCAGGGCCGTCGGCGCGCCGTCCGCGATCTCCGACGAGAACCACTCGTCGTCCGCCGCCAACTCCCGCCCGAAGCCGCCCCGCACGGCCTCCACCAACCCCTCGTCGCCGGAACCGACCAGCGCGCGGGTGGCGTCGATGTCGAGCAGGTACACACTCAGCGAAGAACTCATGCCGCCACGCTATCCACCCCCTCCGACACCCCGTCAGACCGCTACCCCCGCCGAGGGTTCGGCCCGCCAGGCCGCGAGGCGGTGGTGGGTGGGGCCGGTGACGGTGCGGGCGCCGGCGGTGTACGCGGCCCAGCGGAGGTCGTCGGCGGCGAAGGTGTCCTCGCCGTGGGCGTCGAGCCAGAGGGAGAGGGTGCCGGGGGCGGCGTGGGTGACGTCCCACCAGGACCAGGTGCGGAAGGGGCAGTCGAGTTCGAAGCGCCAGAGCCAGTTGTCCAGGGACCAGCCGTTGCCGTGGCCGGCCCCGGTGTAGTGCGAGGCGCCGGCGCGCGCGAAGTCCGGCACCGGCCCGCCCCCCGCGCAGACGGCGGTGAACCAGGCCGGGACCGGGCGCGGGACGACCTGGGAGTCGATCCGGCCCTCCAGAACCGAGCGGTCCAGGGCGGCGCCCAGCACGGCGCGCAGTCGCGCCGCGTACTCCTCCGCCGGACCGTCGGGCTCGACCAGGAAGCGGCTCAGCCCGGGCGGCGGGGCCGGATCGTCCCCCGGGCGGGAGTCGATCCGGTCCCGTTCGTCGAGGACCGCCTCTTCCTCCTCGCTGAGGAACTCGTCCAGGAAGTCCTCTCCGGGGTCCGGGAGTTCGCCGTCCGTGGGCATGTGCCGTCCCATCTCCATCCGGCGTCAGCGCCTTCGGCGCCGGCCACCGCCGCCGTTGTTGCCGTCGTTGCCGTTCTGGTCCCGGCGCTCCTGGTCCCAGGTGCGCTGCTGGTCCTCCCAGCCGACCGGCTTGCCGTCCTTGGTGGCCTGGTAGCCGGGCGGGGCCGCCTCCTCCGAACGACCGCTGCCGGGGATTATATTGCTCTCCAAGTCGCCGAGCAGGGGGCCCGGGATCCCGTAGAGGTCGTCTCCCCGGGTCGGGTCGGAGATCTCCGGGAAGTTCTTCTTGTAGTCCTTCCAGGAGGTGCCCTCCGGGACTTCGCCCTTGAAGTCCTTCTGGTCCTGCGGCAGGGCCGTGGCCCGTACCCGCTCCAGGTAGCTGACCGGCACCTCGAAGGACTGCACCCGCCCGCCGTCCTCCGGCTGGTAGTTGTCGGTGTGCCGGCGGTCGCCCATGTTCACGTAGAGGCTGGAGCCGTCGGGGTTGTTCCTGGTGGGGGCGCGGTTGATCGAGACGTCGCCGTTGCCGTCGACCTCGACGCGGTAGCTGTTACCGGGCTTGCCCCGGTACTCCCACTTCTCCTTGCGGTAGACCCGGACCACCTCGCACATCTTCGGCGTGAGGCCCAGCGGGTCCAGCCAGGTGTGCGGGTTGACCACGTAGGAGGACGGGTTGGGGGCCGCGGCCAGCCCGAGCGGGTCTGGCGAGGTGTAGCGGGCGGTCTCGGGGTCGTAGTAGCGCCGGACGTTGTAGTGGAGGCGGGTCTCCGGGTCGAAGTACTGGCCGGGGAAGCGCAGCGGCGTGTACGTGGTGCTGCCCGCGGGCCAGGTGGTGCTGCCCCACAGGGTGGAGCGGGAGCGCCAGGCCACCGCACCGTTCTCGTCGACGAGTTCGGTCGGGGTGCCGACCAGGTCGGTGACGATCGCGAAGAAGCGCCGGTCGCTCCTCGGCGCGCCGTCGTCGGCGTCGCCGGTGACGATCGCCTCGGCCTGGGCCAGCGGGTGGTGGCCCTCGTGCTCCCAGGTCAGGGTGTGCGGGCCGGGCAGGTGCGGGGCGTGGCTGGTCTGCTCGCAGAGGGTGTCGCCGTCCCAGACGAAGTCCGTCCGTTCCAGGACCGTGGTGCCGTCCTCGGCGAGGCGCAGCTTGGTGGTGCGCCGGCCGAGCGGGTCGTAGCCGTAGCGCCACTGCTGCCCGTCGGGGGTGAGGACGGCGACCAGGCAGTCCTCGGCGTCCCAGCCGTACTGCCAGGTCTCGGATCCCCCTCCGGGCAGCGGAGCCTGACGCGCCACCACCCGCCCGGCCGCGTCGTGGGTGTAGGAGACGGCTCCGGCGGTGGTCAGCCGGGTGCCCTGGTAGCTGCGCGGGCCGGCCGCCTCGGAGCCGGCCAGGGCAGCGGGCCACTCGGCCTCGGTGAGGTTCCCGGCGCTGTCGTAGGCGTAGGCCTCGGTCCAGCCCCTGGCCCGCACCGCGGTCACCCGCTGGGCCGCGTCCAGTTCGAAGGTGCGCGGGCCGGCCAGGTGGTCCTCGACCCCGACCAGTCCGCCCCGGACGTCGTAGCCGAAGCCGCGGCGCTGGACCAGGGCGCCGCCCGGGCCGCCCTGCTCGACCAGCTGGGAGCTCAGCCGGCGCGCTCCGTCCCAGGTCTGACGGACCGACAGTCCGCTCTGCCAGCCGCGGCCGACCTCGCGGCCGGAGGCGTCGCGGGCGAAGGTGACGGCCCGTCCGGCGAAGGCCAGGCCGACGGGGTTGCCTACCGCGTCGTAGGTCCAGTGGCTCTCGACCCCGGCGGGGGTGCGCCGGGCGGTGCGGCGGCCCTCGGCGTCGTACCGGACCACCGTCCGGCGGCCGTCGACGGTCTCCGCGGTGGTGCCGTCGGGGCCGTAGTCGCGCTCCAGCCGGCTGGTCGGGCTCTGGGCCGAGCGCAGGCGCCCCGCCGGGTCGAAGGCGTAGCTGGTCACCACGCCGGCGGCGTCCTTGCCGACCACCCGGCCGAGCGCGTCGCGGGTGAAGGCGATCCGCCCGCCGAGCGCGGTGGTCCGGGCGGTCAACTGCCCGGCCGCGTCGTGCTCGTAGGCCAGGGTGCGGCCGTCGAAGTCGGTCTCGGAGACCGGGTTGCCGACCGGGTCGTAGCGGTAGGTCCAGCTGAGGCCCTGGGGGTTGGTGACCTGGACGAGCCGCAGCTCGGTGTCGTACGCGAAGGTGTGGGTGCTGCCGTCCGGTGCGGTCCGGGAAGCGGGCAGGTCGAAGTGCGTGTAGGTGTGGACGGTCACCCCGCCCGAGGGGTCGGTGTGGCGCAGCAGGTTGCCCTCGCCGTCCCACTCCCAGCTCTCCGTCCCGCCGTCCGGACCGGTGCGGGCCAGCGGCCGACCCTCGACGGTCCAGCTGGTCCGGGTGGTCCCGCCGAGGGCGTCCGTCTCCTCGACGATCCGGCCGAAGGCGTCCCGGCGGGTGGTCTGCGTCCCGCCCAGCGGGTCGACCACCCGGGCCGGGAAGCCGAGGGCGTCGCACTCGACCCGTGCCGTGCCGCCTGCGGCGTCGGTGACGGCGGCCAGGTGGTGGTGCTCGTCGTAGTGGTAACGGGTGACCGCGCCGGACGGGCCGGTGACCTCGGTGGGGTTGCCGCGCTCGTCGTAGCGGTAGCGCCAGGTGGCACCGTCCGGGCCGGTGTGGCGGACGGGCAGCGGCAGCGCGTTGTAGGCGACGGTGGTGCGGCTGCCGTCGGGCCGGGTGACGCCGGTGAGGTTGCCCTCGACGTCGTGCTCGAAGGAGACGGTGCGGCCGAGCGCGTCGGTCCGGCTCAGCGCCCGGTCGTAGTCGTCCCACTCCCGGTGGACGGTGTGGCCGAGGGCGTCGGTCTCCGAGACGGTCTGGCCGTGCTCGTTGAAGCGGTAGACGGTCGGGTGGCCGAGGGAGTCGGTGACGGTGGTGGTCCGGCCCTCGGGGTCGTAGGCGAAGACCGCGTCCAGGTGCCCGGCCTCGCCGCGGGTCTGCACGCAGCGGCCCGAGCGGTCGTAGAGGTAGCGGTAGCGCCGCTGGTTGCGGTCGGTCCAGGTGGTGATCCGGCCCTCGGCGTCGTAGCCGAAGCGCATCGCCAGACCGGAGGAGTTGACCACCTCGGCGAGGTGGCCCTCGGCGTCGTAGCCGAAGCGGACCAGCGGGAGCGCGGCCGCCTCGGGGCCGTACTCGGCGCCCGCGTCGAGCAGTCGCAGCGCGGTGATCCGGGGGCCGGTGGTCTCGATCGCGATCCGGCGGCCGGCCGAGTCGCGGACCTCCACCGGCAGGCCGCCCGCGTACTCCACCTCGATCCGGTGTCCGTTGCGGTCGGCGATCGCGACCAACGGCAGGTGGGCCGCTCCGTCGGGGCCGGGCAACTCCCCGGGGAGCCGGTCGAAGTGACGGGTGATCCCCGACCTGGGGTCGGTGATCCGGACGCCGGTGCCGCCGTCGGCGTCCCGCTCCATCGGGTGGCGCGGGCCCTCCAGCGGGAGCAGCGGCGCGCCCGGGTCCTCGGGCTCGGGCGCCGGGTAGTGCAGCACCACGCCGTCCTCGGCCGCGAACAGGGCTCCCTCGGCGTCGAGTTCGACCCGCTGGTCCAGCGTGGAGGCCCAGGAGGGTCCGAACAGCGCACCGGCGCGGTACGAGGAGACGTGCGTCCGGGAGAGCAGCAGCGGGAGCGCGCCGGGCAGTTCGACGTCGTCCTGGGCGAGCAGCATCTCACCGGACTGGACGTCGACCGGGTCGCTGCGCATCTGCCGGGTGGCGGGCGGCTTGGCGGTGCTGCGCGGCGGTTGGGTGGTGGTGTCGCGCAGCTTCGGCGGCGCGGGCCTGGGCCCCGGCCTCGGGCCGGGCTTGGGCGGGCCGGGCTTGGGCCGCGGGGCGCCCGGGGTGCCGGGCTTGGCGGGGGTGGTGTCCTGTCCGGTGACCTTCTTCAGGTCGTCGACGATCCGCTGCTCGTTGGCCTTGTGGTTGCGGCTGGTCTGCTCCAGCCCCTGCCCGACCTTCTTCAGGTGCTTCTGCAGCGCCTTCTGGCCCTGATCCATCGAGTCCATCAGCTCGCCGATGCCCTTTTCGGCCGCCTTGGCCAGTCCGCCCTTGCCGCGGGTGCGGCCGAAGGCGGCCTTGGCGCGGCCGTGGTGGCGCCGGTGCGAGTCCTCCAGGTCGTCGGCGTGCTTGCCGAACTTCTTCGCCAGGTCGTCGACCGACGACGGGTCGTGCCGCATCTCGTCGCTCATGCCGCGCTCGCCCCGCTCCCCGCCGCGTCCTCCAGCAGGTTGATCACCAGCTTCTCGGCCATGTTCCCGAGCGCCTCGACCACGGCGCCGGTGGCGGCCTCCATGAGCTGGTCGATGATCTGCTGCTCTGCCTCCTTCAGCAGGCGCCGCACGATCACCCTGGTCGCCTGGGTCGCGCCGAGCGCGCCGAGTTCGGAGAGGCCGAAGGTGAACGGCGCGGCGGCCTGAGCCGCGATCATCTCGGCCGCCATGATGGCCAGTTGGGCGATGGCCGCGATCTTCGCCCCGGTGATGACCACCGCCACCCCGTCCAGACAGAACGCCACCACCCGGCCGCCTTGGGCCAGTTGGCTCAGATGGGTGCCGGAGACCTGCCCCCAGTGCGCCTCGAAGGCCTGCACCGCCAGCCCCGCGTTGCTGCCCAGCATCTGCTGGACCGCCCCGTGCGCGTCCGCGATCCCGGCGTCGACGTCGTCCGCCATCTCGCGCAGCGCGTCGGCCATCTCGCGGTAGTCGTCCTCGTCCACGTTCGGCCAGTTGATGCCGATCAGATCCAGCACCCACGCAAGCTCGTCGGGCAGCACGACGCCCATGGATCCCCACCCCCCGTGGCAGGCTCAGAACAAATGCCGGACAGGCTAACCCAACCGGGTCCGCCGTACACCGACCTCCCGAAGATCCACGCATCCGGGCCGGAGCCGTCCGTTCAGCCGGCGGCCTCGCCCCGGACCGACGTCGAGATCGCGGTGAACACCACAGCCCCGGCGGGCAGGCCGACCAGGGTGCCCAGGATCGTTCCGATGCCTGGCCCCCATCCGGCCCGGACGGCCTCGCCGAGCAGGTGCCCGGCCACGAGCGCCGCCGCGAGGACGGCAATGCCCGCCAGTACGGCGAGCCGCCGCTTCGGTCCGGGCTCCCGCCCGTGGAAGTCGAAACCGATGGCGCCGAAGGAGCCCATCATCAGGGGCCACTGGTCCAGGTCGCCGGCGTCGGCGATGCCGAGCAGCCACAGCGCCCCCCAGCAGAGCGCCGCGAACACCAGGCCGACCGCTTCGTAGCAGCAGACCACGAAGAACACGTACCGGCTCGTTCCAGGCTTCACGGATCCCCCATCCGTTCGACTCCCCCAGTCGCTCCCGGTGTACCCGGATCCGCCGGTCGGACCCCGGTCGTGGCGGGATCGGAACGGTTCGGGCCCGATCGGCGTCCTGGTGGGCATGGACACACGCAACGCGCTTCAGGGCCCGAGCCGGCGTCAGATGATCGGCGGGGCCGCCCTGGTGACGGCCGCCACCCTCCTCCCGGCCGGCAGAGCGGCCGCCCGGGGGCGCGGCGACGTGACGGAGCGGCTGCGCGCGCTGGAGCGGGAGCACGGCGCCCGCCTCGGGGTGTACGCGCGCGCCGCCGACTCCGGCCGCACCGTGCACCACCGGGCCGACGAGCTGTTCCCGCTCTGCTCGACCTTCAAGACCCTCGCCGTGGCCGCCGTCCTCCGCGACCTCGACGGCCCGCTCGACCGCCGCATCCGCTACACCGCGAAGGAGGCCGCCGACTCCGGCTACGCGCCGGTCACCGGCCTGCCGGAGAACGTGGCGGCCGGTCTGACGGTGGAGCAGCTCTGCGACGCCGCCGTCCGGTTCAGCGACAACGGGGCCGCCAACCTGCTGCTCAAGGAGCTCGGCGGCCCCGGGGCCGTGACCCGGTTCTGCCGTTCGCTGGGCGACCGGGTGACCAGGCTCGACCGCTGGGAGCCCGCGCTCAACTCGGCCGAGCCGGGCCGGGTCACCGACACCACCAGCCCGCGCGCGCTGGCCCGGACCAACGCGAAGCTGGTCACCGGCCAGGCGCTGGAGCCGGCCGACCGCGAGCGCCTCACCGGCTGGCTGCGCGGCAACACCACCGGCGGCAACCGGCTGCGGGCCGGGCTGCCGAAGGACTGGACGGTGGCGGAGAAGACCGGCACCGGGTCCTACGGCACGGCCAACGACGCCGGGGTGGCCTGGCCGCCCGGCCGCGGTCCGGTCGCGATCGTCGTGCTGACCACCCATCAGGACCCGAAGGCCGTCGCCGACGAGCCGCTGATCGCCGAGGCCGCCGCCATCGCCGCCGAGGCCCTGGCCTGATCCGCGCCGCCGGGCCCCGCCCACCCGGCGGGGCCCGGCGGCGGGAGGTCAGTGCACCGTGCCCGCGTACCGCCGCACGAAGCGGGTGCCGGTCGCGGCGGTCACCGTGACGTCGTAACGGCCGTTGTCGAGCGGCCAGTTGACGGTGGCCTGCTTCCCGGCGGCGACCCACACCGTCTGGGTCCGGCCCGCGAAGTCATGGGCCGAGAGGGTGAAGGACACCTCCGTGCCGCCGTCGTTGTGCAGGTGCAGGGCCACCTTGTTGCGCTGCACGAGCGCCTCCACCACCGGCACCGCCACGTCCTGCTGCTCCGCCCGGACCACCGTCCCGGCGAAGCGGCGGACGAAGCCGTCGGGGCCGTGCACGGTGAAGTCGTACTGGCCGTCGGTGGCCGAGGCGTCCCAGACGTAGGTCCTGGCGGAGGCCGACGGGACGGTGAACGGCGTTCCGGCGAACGGAAGTCGGACGTTCGGGTAGACGGTGTAGGGGAAGCCGGCCGTGCCGGTGTTGGTCATGGTGCAGGTGATCCGGCCGGTGGCGCGGTCCACGGCCACCTCCGCGCCGGGTCCGTAGGGCAGCTTGCGGTGCGGCCGCTCCCCCGGCTCCTGCGGCGGCAGCGACTGGCCGCCCACCGCCGGGAGCCTGACCGCCGGCAGGCCCGCGCCCGCGTCGGCCCGGGCCATCAGGGCGTTGGTGTCGGGCAGCAAGGGGATCGAGAAGTCCGGCTTGGTGAAGTCGAAGCAGCTGGTCAGGTCGCCGCAGACGGTGCGGCGCCAGGCGGAGACGTTGGGCTCCGCCACCCCGGTCACCACCTCCAGGAACTGCACCACCGAGGTGTGGTCGAAGACCTGGGAGTTCACCCAGCCGCCGCGTGACCACGGCGAGGCGACCCAGAGCGGGACGCGGTTGCCGAGGCCGATCGCCCGGCCCTGGGCGAACTCCTCGGGGGTGCCCGGCTCGGGGGTGGGCGGCACCATGTGGTCGAAGTAGCCGTCGTTCTCGTCGTACATGACCAGGAAGACGGTGTGGTTCCACACCTCCGGGTTGGACATCAGCGACTGCAGCGCCGTGTTGACCCAGTGCGCGCCGTACGCCGGGCCCGCGTTCGGGTGCTCGGAGAACAGGTACGGGGCGACCAGCCACGAGACCGTCGGCAGCGCACCGGACTTGCAGTCGGCGTCGAAGGCGGCGGGGTCGAACTTGGTCATCGCGTTGACGTACCGCGGGTCGTCCTTCGGGAAGGCGTGGAACTGCTTGAAGTACGAGAGCGCGTTGTCGTCGTAGTCGCCGGTCCGCTCGTCCTTGCTGGGGTTGTGGTAGACCCGCCAGCTCACGCCCGCGGCCTGCAGGCGCTCCGCGTAGGTGGTCCAGTCGGCCACCGGGTTGTCCGTCACCGGGGTGTTGTCGATCCACGGGCCGGTGGTGCCGTCCTTGCCCGGGCCGGCGGTGCCGGTCCACAGGTAGAGGCGGTTGGGGTCGGTGGGCCCGGCCAGCGAGCAGAAGTACGCGTCGCAGAGGGTGAACGCGTCGGCCAGCGCGAACTGGTAGGGGATGTCCTCGCGGGTGAAGTAGCCCATCGCGCGCTCGCCCTTGGCGGCGATCCACTTGTTCATCGCGCCGTTGTTGATCGCCTGGTGGCCGGTGGCCCAGTCGTGCGGGAGGCCGCCGGCGTTCTGCGCGTTGTACTTCGAGGTATCCATCCGGTACGGCAGCATCACGCCGCCGTCGCTGCGGCCCGCGTCGGGCTGGCGGAACACGTCGCCCCCGTCCGGGAACCGCAGCGCCTGCTTGTCGGCGAAGCCGCGCACGCCGTTCAGGGTGCCGAAGTAGTGGTCGAAGGAGCGGTTCTCCTGCATCAGGATGACCACGTGCTTGACGTCGGCGACGGTGCCGGTGCCGGGCTTGGGCCGCTTGGCCTTGGCGGCCTCGGTGTCGGCGGCGGCCGCCTCGGCGGCACCGGCACCGCCGATCACACCGGCCGCCGCGGCCGCGGCGGAGGCGGAGACGAAGGTGCGGCGGCTGAGCTGGGGAGTCATCTGGCGGCCTCTCAGATCGTGAAGGTGGCGACGGCGGCGGCGGTGTCCGAGGGCCAGCCGTTGGCGGCGGCCGCGGGCTCGGGGGCGGGCCAGCCGGTGGTCAGGGTGTGGGCCTCGACCAGGGTGAGCCTCCCGGCGAAGTGCACCTGGTCGATCCGGTCCTGCGGCTCGGGCTGCGTGCCGCGCGAGACCCGGGTGACGGACCAGGTGGTGCCCGGGGAGGCCGCCGGGTCGGGGTGGGCCAGCCGGTAGGCGTCGACCAGGCCCGCGTCCCGCAGGGCCGCCGTCACCGGCCACTCCAGCGCCGCGACCCCGCCGTGCGCGGCGGCGGTGGCCGGTGTCCAGTCCAGGTGCGAGGGCGAGGCCAGCCCGGCGGCGAGCACCACGGGGAGCGGCTTGCGGACGGCCAGTTCGGCCTTCACGGCGGCGGCCAGGGCCAGCGCCTGCCGGCCGCGGGCCGAGGCCTTCTCGCTCGCGAGCACCGCCTCGGCGCTCCGGCCGTCCTGCACGGCGTACGGGCCGTAGTCCGCCTCGTCCAGGTGAGCCGCCCAGAACCGCACCGCCCGGCCGCCGGGCAGCTGCACCGTGACGCCGGCGGCCGGCAGCTCCGCGGTCGCCGCGGTCACCTCGGCCAGCGGGTAGCGGCTCAGCACGCCGACGCTGCCCGCACTCTGGTACGCGTACCAGCCGAGCGCGTCGGCCAGCGCCTGGGCGGCGGTGCCGCCGGTCTCCTGGAGGGCCACCACGTCCCAGCCCTGGGTGAGCACCACCCGCAACTGCTTCTCCAGCGCGTCCGTGGTGTTCGCGCCGGCCTTCCAGAGGTTGAGGGTGGCCGTCTTCAGCCGCGGCCTGCGGTTCTCGACCGGCACCTGGACGGTGAGCTCGTCGGTGTTCCCGGCCGCGTCCTTGACCGCGACGGTGAGCACGGCAGGGCGGGGCAGCGGCGCGTTCGGGGCGGTGCCGGTGACGGTGCCGCCCGCGCTGACGGAGAGCCAGGAGTCGCCGCCCGTCTTGCGGAAGACCGGCGCCGAGGAGCCGAGCATCCACAGCCCGCCGAGCTCGATCCGGAACGCGGCCGAGGGCGCCACGACGGTCGCGGTCAGCGCGTCCACCGCCAGGTGCGGGCGCGGCGCGACCGGGCGCGGCCGGAAGGAGAACGGCGCGCTGCGCGCCAGGACGCCGTAGCCGTCCTTGGCCAACAGGTAGGCGGTGTACGGGCCGTCGGTCAGTGCCGAGGTGTCCAGCTGCACCTCCCCCGAGGCGGCCGCGGTGTACTTCCACAGCAGCGAGGAGCCGGTGCCCGGCAGCCGGTCGCCGTCGTAGACGCCGACCCAGTTCTTGGCGTCGGGGGCGTCGGTGGTCCAGCGGAAGGTGAGCCGGTCGCCTTCGGTCGGGCTCTGCGGCGTGGAGAGGCTGAGGGAGGAACCTGCGGCCACGGGGGTCCTGTCCGCCGCGGCCAGGGGGCGCGCGGCTGCGTCGAGTTGGCTGTACAACCCGGCCCATTCAGTCGGGGCCGGGCGGCCTCCCGATGAACGGAACGTGACGGTCCGCCGGTCTTCCCCAAAACTCACGGCCCCCGGGCCCCCACCCCGCCCGTCGACCGGGAACCGCCCGGTGGCAGAGTTCCCATGATCGAACGTCACATCGCACGGGGGGCACCGCATGACCAAGGTCGAGGAGTTCGAGGAGCTCCGGCCGCTGCTGTTCTCGGTCTCCTACCGGATCCTCGGCAGCGTGAGCGAGGCCGAGGACGTCGTGCAGGAGGCCTGGCTGCGCTACGACGCCTCGCCGACCAGGCCCGACTCGGTCAAGGCCTTCCTGTCGACCACGGTCACCCGGCTCTCGATCGACGTGCTGCGCTCGGCCCGGGTGCGGCGGGAGGCGTACGTCGGGCCGTGGTTCCCGGAGCCGCTGCTCAGCGATCCCTACCAGGACCCGGAGCGGGCGGCCGAGTTGGCGGACTCGGTGTCGATGGCGGCCCTGCTGCTGCTGGAACGGCTCGGCCCGGTGGAACGGGCGGTCTTCCTGCTGCGGGAGGTGTTCGGCTTCGAGTACCCGGAGATCGCCGCCGCGGTCGGCCGCTCGGAGGCCTCCTGCCGCCAGCTGCTGGTCCGGGCCAAGCGGCACATGGCCGAGGGCCGGCCCCGCTTCGAGGCCGACCGCGCGGAGCGGGACGAGCTGGCGGCCCGGTTCTTCGAGGCGATGGCCGGCGGCGACATGGAGGGGCTCCAGCAGCTGCTCGCCGCCGATGTGCAGTTCGTCGGCGACGGCGGCGGGAAGGCCCCGCAGCTGGCCCGGGCGGTCAGCGGCTCGGCCAACGTGGCCCGGCTGCTCGCCGCGGTCTTTCCCGTGCTGCTGCGGATCGACGTCACCCTCGAACCGCACGAGGTCAACGGCCAGCCCGGCGCCGTCTTCCGGGACCGCGACGGGAAGGTGCTCCAGGCGCTGGCCCTGGACGTGCTGGACGGGCAGGTGCAGGCCGTCCGGGTGGTGCTCAACCCGGACAAGCTGCGCCACCTCGGACCGGTCGCCGACGCCTGGGCGGTCAGCGAGGAGGTGCGGCGCGCCCGCCGCACCTCCTCCTGACCCGCCGTCAGCCGATGGAGATCCGGAAGATCTTGTCGGCGCCGTCGGCCGCCCCGCCGTTGTTGTCGGCGTTGGTGGTGGTCAGCCAGAGCTGGTCCGCCCCCGGCACCTTGGTGACGGTGCGCAGGCGGCCGTAGGTGCCGACGTAGTAGGAGGTGGCGGTGCCGACGGTCTCGGTGTCGCCGTTGATCGGGATGCGGTACATCCGGGTGCCCTTGAGGGCGGCCATGTAGATGACGTTGCGGACGATGGCGATGCCGCTCGGGGAGGCCACGTTGACCGCCCAGGTGGCCTTGGGGTTGGTCATCCCGGCGGTGGAGCAGGTGCCCTCGCAGGTCGGCCAGCCGTAGTTGGCGCCGGGCTTGATCAGGTTGAGCTCGTCGAACTTGGAGTCGCCGAACTCGGCCTCCCAGAGCCGCCCGCTCCGGTCGAAGGCCAGGCCCTGCGGGTTGCGGTGGCCGAGGCTGTAGACGTAGTTGCCGAAGGGGTTGCCGGGGGCGGGCTTGCCCGCGGTGGTCAGGCGCAGGATCTTGCCGTTGAGCGAGTTCTTGTCCTGGGCCAGGGCCTGGGTCTGGGCGTCGCCGGTGGTGGCGTAGAGGTAGCCGTCGGGGCCGAAGGCCAGCCGGCCGCCGTTGTGGTAGCGGTTCTTCTTGATGCCCTGGAGCAGCACGGTGTAGCCGCCGAGCGAGCTGCCGTTGTAGGTCATCCGGACGATCCGGTTGCCCTCGGAGGCGGTGTGCATGAAGTAGACGTACTTGTTGGACGTCCAGTTGGGGTCGATCGCCACGCCGAGCAGGCCGCCCTCGCCGTCGGTGGTCACCGCGTTGGGCACCGTCCCGACCAGGGTCTTGGAGCCGTCCTTGGCCTGCCGGAAGACCTTGAACGAATCCCGTTCGGTGACCAGGGCGTTGGAGCCGTCGGGCAGCCAGCCGATGCCCCACGGGACGGTCCAGCCGGAGGACAGGGTGGCCGGGGAGCCGGGCACGCCGCCGTCGGCGGTGCAGGCACCGGTGGTGAAGCCGACGGGCGCGGAGGCCGGGGAGTAGCCACCGGCCGTGTCCTTGGCCACCACGGTGAGGGCGAACGAGGCGTCACAGGCCAGGCCGGTCACGGTGGTCGTGGTGGCCGGCGGGGCGCCGGTGACGGTGGCCAGGACGGCGCTGCCGCTGCGCACCTCGTACGCCACCACGCCCTTGTCGTCACTGGAGGCTCCCCAACTCAGCTTCGCCGAGCTGGCCTTGACCTCCGAGACGGTGGGCGTGCCCGGCGTGCTGGGCAGCGGGTCGGTGCTCGCCGTGGTGGTGCAGTCCAGGGCGACGCTGGCCGGGGAGGCGTTGCCGGCCGCGTCCCGGGCGATCACCGTGAGGTTGTAGGTGGTGCTGGGGGCCAGCCCGGTGAGCACCTTGGCGGTGGCGTCGCCGGGGGCCTCGGCCAGCTTGTTGCCGTGCTCGTAGAGGTCGTACGCGCTGACGCCGACGTTGTCGGTGGCCGGGGCCCAGTTCAGGGTCAGGCCGTTCGGGCCGATGTCGGTGCAGCTGAGCTGGGCGGGGCGGCTCGGCGGCACGGTGTCGGCGGTGACGCCGACCGTGATCCGGTCCAGGTTGGGCCCGCCGTTGGCGGTGGTGGCGGTGGCCCGGACGGTGTTGGCCCCGGCGAGCAGCGGCACGTTCACCGTCTTGGTGGCCCAGGTGTCCCAGGTGGTGGTGGCCGGGAAGGAGACCCCGGCGGCCACCACGGTGCCGTTCACCACCAGGTCCATCGGGCGGTCCACGGTGGTGCCGTTGGCGTAGCGCAGGGTCAGCGGGGCCGTCCCGGCGGTGCCGGCGCTGACCGCGAACTCGACGTACGAGCCCACCGCGTTGGTGTAGTCCACGAAGCCGGTGCCGGTGAAGCCGGTGTGGTTGGTGGCCACCGCGGCCTGGCCGAGGGTGGCGTCCTCGGCCTGGTAGTCGGTGCTCGGCGCGGTGACCTCCACCTCCAGGTAGTCGAGGTTGGGCAGGCCGTCGGCGCTGCTGGAGGTGAGGCGGACCTTGTTGGCCCCCGCGGTGAGCGGGGCGGTCACGGTCGCGGTGGTCCAGGTGTCCCAGGTGCCGGTGGACGGGAAGGACCGCCCGGCGGCGATCCGGGCCCCGTTGACGGTGATGTCGGCGGGGCGGTCGATGGTGGTGCCGTTGGCGTACCGGATGGACAGCACCCCGGTCCCGGCGGTGGCGGCGTTCACCGTGAACTCGACCGAACTGCCCGACGCGTTGTCGCCGTTGACGAATCCGGTGCCCGAGTAGCCGGTGTGGTTGGACTCCACCGCGCCCTTGGTCACGCTCGCGCCCTCCGCCTCGTAGCGGGCGGCCGCGGCAGGCGCCGGGGGCGCGGCCACCGTGCCGAGCACCAGAGCGGCGAGGGCTCCGCCGGTGGCCGCGAGATTCCTGGCTCTCATCCGATTCTCCTTGCAGGTCAGGGAGTTCACCGCCGGCGCCGGGCACGGGCGGTGAAGTCCCCGTCCGGACGGGCCCGTTCAGAATCCCGGCCTGCGCGGGCACGGTCAAGAGCATGGTTAGGAAACTTTCCGATTCATCGGGGCGGGGCCGGCTCGGCCGGCCGACCGGGGGCCGCCCTCCGGCCCGCCCCGCCACCCGGGCGTCCCCCGGTTGCCGTACCGGCCCTGACGGCCCGTCGGCTCCGCCGGGCCCCGGCGCGCCGGGGCCGGAGTGGGCCTCACCACACCCGCCGGTCACCCTCGACACGCCCGCCCCGCACCGCCGCCAAGCTGTTACCGGACTGTTGACGAGGAGTCAACTGTGCCGTGGCGCACACCGATATGGTCTACGCGCGCAACCGTTCGCCGACCGGCCCGGACGCGGCAGCTGCCCGGAAGTGTCCGGATTCTGTCACGACCCGCGCCCGTACGGCGGTCACGGGCGGGCGCCGGAGCGGTGATCAGTGCGATACTCGGACAGTTCCGACGGATGGATGACGCGTCAAGAGACGCGTACACCCGGGGGGACGAGTACGGGACGGAACGAGGGAGGCGCGGCATGGGAGCACTTCGCGACGAGCACCACAACGGGTGGCTGATGCCCTCCGGCCACTACCCGGCTGCCGTGTACGAGGATCAGTGGCCGACCCAGGAGAGTGCCGTGGCGGTCCCCGCCCCGGCGAAGATCGTCTCCCTGAAGCCGACCGGCTTCGAAGCCGCGCGCGCCGTCGGCGAGCACATCCGTTCGGGCACCCCGGTGGTCATGGACGTGACGGAGATGTCGGACGCCGAGGCCAAGCGGATGGTGGACTTCGCCTCCGGTCTGGTCTTCGGCACCATGGGCGGGATCGAGCGGATCGCCCGCCGGGTCTTCCTGCTCACCCCGGCCGACGTCGAGGTGATGGTGATCGACCGCCCGCTCGACGACACGGGCTTCTACAACCAGAGCTGACGCGACGACAGGCCCGAGAGGCCCGGCGCCCCCACCAGGGGCTCCGGGCCTCTCCCCGTTCCCGCTGCGGGCCGGCGGGCACTGTTGCCCGGCGGTGACAGTCGCTCGACAGTTCGAGGACGTGCGGCTGACAGGCTTCTCGCATCGCACGGAGCAGCAAGCGGTCGCCTGGTGACAGAGGCTCAACGACCGAAGGGCGTCTCACGGCACGATCCACGACCCGTCTCGCCTTCCAGGGGGAAGTCACCATGTCCGCTCGCATCCGCCGCCGCGCCGCCGTCTCGCTCGTCTGCGCGCTCACCACCGGCACCACCCTGCTGCTCACCGCCTGCGACCCGGCGACGGGCAGGTCCGCCGCGCCCGCCGCGAGCTCCGCTCCGAGCCGGCCCTCCACCGACGCCCCGGCCTCGCCGACCTCAGCCCCGTCGGCCACCGCGACCCCCTCGGCCTCCGCGACCCCGACCACCCCGGCCGCCCCGACCACCCCGACCACCCCGGCCGCCCCGCGCACCACCGCGCCGGGCGTCGTGCCGGCGGCGCTGCTGAACCGGACCGCGCACACCGGACTGACCATCAGCAACGGCACCAACCTGGTCGTGATGAACGGCACCACGGTCGACTTCCACACCGCCGTCCGCGACCTCTCCTGGTCCCCCGACGGCTCGCGCGCCGCCTTCGTCGACGGCAACGGCGACCTGGTCACCAGCCGCCCCGACGGCACCGGCCGCTCCCTGGTCGCGAAGAACCCCGGCGGCCAGAGCTGGTCCCACCCGACCTGGCAGGTCTCCGACGGCTACCAGGGCGGCTCGCCGAAGAACAACCTGTTCTTCACCATCACCCGCGACGGCACCACCCGGCTGGCCACGGTGCCCGTGGACGGCGCCGCCCACGCCCCCGCGGCCCTGCCGCTGGGCAACTACTCCGACGAGAACGCCGTCGCACTGCCCACCACCGGGAACACCTGGATCAACGGCTCGGACCGGCTGGGCACCACCGTCTACGCCAACACCACCGACGGCGACGTCTACATCCGCGACGACTACCTGCGCCAGCAGGGCGGCGTGGTGACGAAGGGTTCGCAGCCCGCGATCTCCGCCGACGGCGACTCCCTGGTCTTCGTCCGGCCGGTCGGCGGCCACAACCACGTCTTCCGGCAGAGCCTGCGCACCGAGGACCGGACCGCCAAGGACCTCACCCCGTACGCGGGCGAGGACTTCACCGAGCCCGCCTGGTCCCGCGACGGAAAGACCGTCGCGGTGCGCACCCCCGAGGGGATCGCCGTCCTGCCGGCCGACGGCTCCGGCGCCCCCGAGCTGGTCTCCTCGGTCCACGGTCTGCCCGCCTACCGGGGCTGAACCGCCCCGCCCGGCCGGTCGAGTTCGGCCCGCAGCAGCTCCAGGTGCTCCTCCGAGCGCGCGTGCGGCAGGAACTCGACCGGCTCCAGGAAGCGGAACAGCACGTTGGCCTCGGTGATCGCGTACTCGTAGTCCGCGAACCCGACCACCGCGCCCGTGGCGCCCCGGGCCGTCCCGCGGACCAGATGCTCCGTCAACTCGTCCGGCCGCTCCGCCGACAGCCCGCGCCGGGCGTTCGGCCGGGCCAGGTACGGGCAGACCATCGAGGCGTACAGCATGCACACCCGGTGCCCCGGCCCTTCCAGGGTCGGGGCCAGGTTGCGGTACGGCCGGCCCGCCGCCAGCGCCGCCCCGATCGCCGCGCTCTCGGCCGCCCCGACCACCCGCCACACCGGCCCGGCCGGCATCTCCCGCCCGCACACCGAGCAGAGCCTCTCCCGCGCGCACTCGGCGCTGCGCCCGTAGTCGGTGAGGGCGAACTGCGGCTCGTCCTCCTCCCACGGCGTGATGGCGGGCACGGGGTACCCACGGCTGTCCTGGGGCCTGGCCGCGACGGAGGACGGCATCGGAACGGCGGTGAAGCGCATGCCCCCATCCCTATCAGCTCCCGCCTCCCGCCGGACAGCGCCCCGGCCCCTTGAACACTCGGTGCCCCGTTTGAGACATTCATGTCTCATGTGAGCTACACTCGCTCCATGGCCACAGACCGCGACTCCGTACTCGAAGCCGCCGTCGGCGTGCTCTCCCGCCGCCCGACCGCCCATCTCGACGAGATCGCCCGCGCCGCCGGGATCAGCCGTGCCACGCTGCACCGCACCTTCCCCGGCCGCGAGGCGCTGATCCGCGAGGTGGGCGCGCTCGGCCTGCGCAAGTTCGCCGCCGCGCTCGACACGGCCGCGATCGAGAGCGGCAGCCCGGAGGCCGCCCTGCGCCGCCTGGTGGACGCCGTCGTACCCGACGCCGCCCTCTGCGCCTTCCTGGCCGGAGAGAACCAGCTCTTCGACGACCAGGAGATCAACGACCTCTGGGAGGTCCAGGACGCCCGGGTCCGCGCGCTCTTCCTCCGTGGCCAGCAGGAGGGCGTGTTCCGCGTCGAGCTCTCCGCCGGCTGGCTCAGCGAGGCCTTCTTCGACCTCGTGGCCGGCATCGGCTGGGCGGTCCAGGACGGACGCCTCGCCCCCCGTGACAGTGCCTACTCGCTCGCCGAGCTCTTCCTCGGCGGTGCCCTCAGGAGCCCTGAACAGAAATGAGCACCACCCACTCCGCCCGTTCCCGCTGGCTCGGCCTCGGCGTCCTGGTACTGGCGGTGACCCTGGTCGCGCTCGACGCGACCGTGCTCTCCCTCGCCCTGCCCTCGATCAGCGAGACCCTGCACCCCAGCGGCACCCAGCTGCTCTGGATCGGTGACGCCTACTCCTTCGTGCTGGCCGGCCTGCTGGTCAGCATGGGCGCGCTCAGCGACCGGATCGGCCGCAAGAAGCTGCTGCTGATCGGCTCCACCGCGTTCGGCGCCGCCTCGCTGCTGGCCGCCTACGCACCCACCCCCGGCTGGCTGATCCTGGCCCGCGCGCTGCTCGGCATCGCCGGCGCCACCATCATGCCCTCCACCCTCTCGCTGATCCGCAGCCTCTTCCCGGACGCCCGGGAGCGGGCCACCGCGATCGGCATCTGGGGCGCGGGCGCCACCGCCGGTGCCGCGCTCGGCCCGGTGGTCGGCGGTGTGCTCCTCGAGCACTTCTGGTGGGGCTCGGTCTTCCTGCTCAACCTCCCCGTGCTGGCCCTGCTGCTGGTGCTCGGCGGCTGGCTGCTGCCCGAGTCCAAGGACCCCAAGCCCGGCCGCTGGGACGTGCTCAGCGTGCTGCTGTCGATGACCGGTGTGATCGGCGTGGTCTACGCGGTCAAGGAAGCGGCGGCCAACGGCCTCGGCCACTGGCCGATCCCGGTGACCTTCGCGCTCGGTGCCACCGCGCTCACCGTCTTCGTCCGCCGTCAGCTGCGGCTGGAGTCCCCGCTGCTGGACGTCCGGCTCTTCGTCAACCCGCGCTTCACCGCGGCCGTGCTCTCCTCGCTGGCCTCGCTGATCGGGCTCTCCGGCGTGATCTTCTTCATGTCGCAGTACCTCCAACTGGTGCGCGGGTACTCCCCGCTGACGGCCGGTCTGGCCGAACTGCCGGCCTTCGTCGGCGCCGTGGTCGGCGGTCTGCTGACCGCGAAGCTGGCCCGCCGGGCCGGTGTCCGGGCCACCCTGGCCGGGGGTCTGCTGGCCATGGGCGCGGGCGTCGCGGTGCTCGGCTGGGTGCACCAGGGCAGCCCCTACCTGCTGCTCGGCGCCGCCTTCCTGGCCGCCGGCGCGGCCGAGGGCATCGTCTACACCCTCTCCGCCGACCTGGTGCTCACCGCCGCGCCGCCGGAGAAGGCCGGCGCCGCCTCCGCCGTCTCGGAGACCGCCTACGAGCTGGGCACCGCCCTCGGCATCGCCCTGCTGGGCTCGGTGGTCACCGCCATCTACGCCGGCTCGCTGGTGATGCCGGCCGGCACCGAGGCCCTCGGCACCGAGGCCGAGCAGTCGATCGGCAACGCGGTGCAGGCCGCCTCCACCCTGCCCGCCGAACTGGGCGAGCAGCTCACCGCCGCCGCCCGCACCGCCTTCGTGCACGGCATGAACGTGGCCGCGATCGCGGCGGGAGCCCTGCTGCTCTCCGCCTCGCTCTTCGCCTGGTGGAAGCTCCGTGGCCAGGACGCCGCCGCCGGGGCCGAGCGCCCCGCCGACCACCTGGTCCACTGAGCCGACGAGCCCCCTGACCGACCGTCAGGGGGCTCGCGCGCACCACCGCTCAGCGGTAGCGGTAGTCCAGCTCCAGCTCGGCCCAGACCACCTTGCCGTCCTTGGTCTGGCGGGTGCCCCAGCGGTGGGCGAGCTCGCTGACCAGGTGCATGCCGCGGCCGCCCTCGTCCTGCTCGGCGGCGGTCCGCAGGCGCGGGGCCTGGCCGCCCGAGTCGGCCACCTCCACGGTCAGCGTCCGGTCCCGGAACAGCCGCAGTCGGCGCGGCGCCTCGGCGTGCAGCAGCGCGTTGGTGACCAGCTCACTGACCATCAGCTCGGCGAAGTCGGTGAGCTGCGCCAGCCCCCAGGCCCGCAGGGTGTCCCGGGTGAACTTCCGGGCCCGGCTGGGGGCCGGGCCCTCGCCGTCCAGGTGGAGGGTGGCGATCCGGTCGGAAGGGATCGGCAGCGCCCGGGCCATGATCATGGCGATGTCGTCCTCGGTGCCGTCGCTCACCAGGGCGGCCAGCGCCGCGTCGCAGCTGGCCTCCAGCGTGCGGCCGCGCCCCGAGAGCACCTGGGCCAGCAGGCCGATGCCGTGGTCGATGTCCTCACCGCGGCGCTCCACCAGGCCGTCGGTGTACAGGGCCAGCAGGCTGCCCTCGGTGAGGGTGAACTCGGTGGACTGGAAGGCCACCCCGCCGACCCCGAGCGGCACGCCCGGCGGCAGCTCGATCGCCCGGGACACCCCGTCGGGGCTGACCTTGACCGGCGGCAGGTGCCCGGCCGAGGCGATCGTGCAGGTGCCCTCCACCGGGTCGTAGACCGCGCAGATGCAGGTCGCGAACTGGCCCTCGCCGATGCCCATCGCGGTCTCGTCCAGGCGGGTCAGCACCTGCTCCGGCGGCATGTCCAGGGTGGCCAGGGTCCGCGCCACGGTGCGCAGCTGACCCATCGTCGCGGCCGCCCGGATGCCGTGGCCCATCACGTCGCCGACCACCAGCGCGACCCGGCCGCAGGAGAGCGGCACCACGTCGAACCAGTCGCCGCCGACCTCGCTGACCAGGCTGCTGGGCAGGTAGCGGTAGGCGATCTCCAGGCCGAGCGTGCGGTGGATCTCCTGCGGCAGCAGGCTGCGCTGCAGGGTGAGGGCGGTCTCCCGCTCGCGCCGGTAGAGCCGGGCGTTGTCCAGCGCGATGGCGGTGCGGGCCACCAGCTCCTCGGCCAGCGCCACGTCCGCCGCCGAGAACGGCTCGGGGTTGCGCATCCGGACGAACTCGGAGCCGCCGAGCACCATCCCGCGCGCCATGATCGGCACCATCAGGTACGAGTGGATGCCGGCCCGCACCCCGGGGGCGACCCGGTCCGGCTCGGCCACCAGGGCGGCCAGCACCTGCTCGTCCACGTGCGGGCGCAGCAGCGGGCGGCCGCTGCGCAGGCACTCGGTGTAGGTGCGCTTGGAGTCGTACTCGGAGGTGGAGCCGACGGCGTCGGCCGCGCTGGTCATGCCGGCCTCGTACGCCTCGCCGACCGCCACCGCGCGCAGCTTGACGCCCCGGTCGGGCTCCAGCCGTGACGGCTCCTCACCCCGCAGCACGGGCTCCAGCAGGTCGACGGTGGCGAAGTCGGCGAACCGCGGGATGACGGCCTCGACCAGCTCCTCGGCGGTGCGCTGGAGGTCCAGGGTGGTGCCGATCTTCGCGGTGGCCTCGGCGAGCAGGGCCAGCCGCTCCTGGGCCCGGGAGGCGCGGGCCTCGGCCTGGAAGCGCTCGGTCACGTCGATGATCGAGGAGGAGACGCCGAGCACCTGGCCGGTGGAGTCCTCCAGCCGGAAGTACGAGGCGGACCAGGCCCGGTCCCGGCGCGGGTCGCCGGGGGTGCGGCCGTGGGAGCGGGCGTCGACCACCGGCCGTCCGGTGGCCAGGACCTGACGCATCACCGCCTCGATCTCCGAGGAGTTGATGCCGGGCAGCACCGCGTTGATCCGGCGGCCGAGGTGCGCCTCGACGGAGAGGCCGTTGATCCGGGCCAGCGCGTCGTTGAGGCGGACGTAGCGCAGCTCGGTGTCGTAGACGGCCATCCCGATCGGGGACTGCGCGAAGATGCCGTCCAGCACCGCGAGGTCGCCCTCCACCTGGCGCAGCGCGCCGAGGTCGGAGGCGGTGGCCAGCAGCAGCCGCTCGCCGCCGGGGCCGGTGATGGGGTAGGTGCGGAACTCCAGCTCGACCCGGTGGCCGTCGCGGTGCCGGATGGCGTACACCCCGGACCAGCCCTTGCCGGCCATGATCTGACGGAACAGCTCCTGGGCGGGCTCGCGCTCGGTGTCGGGGATCAGCAGCCGCCCGGCGTAGGAGCCGACGGCCTGGTCCGCGGTGTACCCGGTGAGCGCCTCGGCGTCCCCGCTCCAGTGCAGGATGCGGCCGTCGCCCTCGATCAGGGCGGTGGCCAGCGGCACCAGCCGATGACCCGTCAGGTCTGCCTGGACGGCACCCGCCGCCGGGCCGGTGCCGTCCGGTGTGTTCCGCTCGCTGCCTTGCATGATCAGGGGATCACCTGTCAGGTACGTTCCCCGGCCGGGCCGGGCCGGATCGGCTCCCCACCAGACTGCACGTCCCCGGGTACGGGTGCGACTGCTGGTCCGTCAGGTGGAGTACGTGGTGGGTGGTCAGGGTGCTGGCCGGGGCACAGGCTACGACAGCGGACGCCCGTTCGGACATGGTCGTGCAGCACCTTGGACAAGCTGTGACCTGCCGGACCACGGTCAGGTCACGGCCCGGGCCCCGCCCAGCACCGCGTCCAGGGTGCGGGCCCACTGCCGGACCACGCCCGAGCGGCGCTGGCCGTCGTCGGTGAGCAGGTTGGCCAGGCCCAGGCCGCGGGCCAGGTCGAGGGTGGCCTGGACGGTCTCGCGCACGCCCGGGGTGGCCTCGTCCGCGCCGAGGAACTCCACGGCGGCCCGGTGCGCCTCCCGGCCGATCTGGTTCTCCAGCGCGACCAGGCGTCCGCGCAGCGGCTCCTCGGTGGCGGCCGCCACCCACAGGTGCAGCGCGGCGCGGAACAGCGGCCCGGTGTAGAGGCGGACGATCAGCTCGACCACCGCCTCCGTGCGGCGCTCCGCCGGCGGTGCCAGCCCGTCCAGGTGGGCGCGCAGGTCCGCCAGCCGCTCGGCCGCGACGTGCTCCACGGCGGCGGTGAAGAGGTCCTCGCGGGTGCGGAAGTGGTGCTGGGCCGCGCCCCGGGTGACCCCGGCCCGCTCGGCCACCACCGCGACGGTGCTGCCCTGCCAGCCGACCTCGGCCAGGCACTCCACCGCCGCCTCCAGCAGTCGGCGGCGGGTGGCCCGGCTGCGGTCCTGCTGGGGCATCCGGGCGGCCGGGGCGGTGGCCGGTGTGCCCGCGGGGACGGGCGCCGAGGTGCTCGCTGAGGTGGTCATGGCGGCCTCCCTGCCGGGTCTTCGGTCCCCGCCGATCCTGCCAGACCGGCGGGGAGCCGCCCGCTCCGGGCCCGCTGACCGGGCGTCAGCCCTGCCGCTCGCGCAGCTGCCGGCGCAGGATCTTCCCGGCCGCCGACTTGGGCACCGCCTCCACGAACTCCACCGCCCGCACCTTCTTGTACGGCGCGACCCGCTCGGCCACGTACCCGCTGACCTGCTGCTCCGTCAGCCCGCTGCCGGGGGCCCGGACCACGAAGGCCTTGGGGCGCTCCTCGCCGTCCTCGCCGCGCACCCCGATCACCGCGGCGTCGGCCACCTCCGGGTGGGTGAGCAGCAGCGCCTCCAGCTCGGCGGGGGCGACTTGGTACCCCTTGTACTTGATCAGCTCCTTCACCCGGTCCACCACGAACAGGTAGCCGCGCTCGTCGACCAGGCCGACGTCCCCGGTGTGCAGCCAGCCGTCCGGGTCGATCATCGCGTCGGTCTCGCCCTTGCGGCCGAAGTACCCCCGCATCACCTGCGGGCCCTTGAACAGCAGTTCGCCGCGCTCGCCGACCCCGAGGTCGGTGCCGGAGCCGTCCAGGGCGACCACCCGCAGCTCGGTGGAGGCGACCAGCTTGCCGACCGTGCCGGCCGGCGGGTCCTCGTCGTCCAGCGGCACCACGTGGGTGACGGGCGAGAGCTCGGTCATCCCGTAGCCCTGGTGGATCCGGTCCAGCCCGAGCCGGCGGGCGGCGGCGTCCGCCAGCTCGGCGTCGAGCGGGGCGGCGGCGCTCAGCACGTAGCGGACGGAGGAGAGGTCGTAGCGGTCCACCAGCGGGTGCTTGGCCAGGGCCAGCACGATCGGCGGGGCGGCGAAGACGCCCTCGATCCGCTGGTCCTGGATGGTGCGCAGGAACTGCTCCAGGTCGAAGCGGGGCAGCACCACCACCGTGGAGCCGCAGCGCAGCGGGTGGTTGAGCAGGGCGGTCAGGCCGTAGATGTGGAAGAACGGCAGCACGGCCAGGATCCGCTCGCCCCGGCCGGTGGCGTGCACCGAGTCGGTCTGCAGCAGGTTGCTGCTGATGTTGCGGTGGCTGAGCATCACGCCCTTGGGCAGGCCGGTGGTGCCGCTGGAGTACGGCAGCACGGCGATGTCGGTGGCCGGGTCGATCTCCGGGCGCGGTGCCGGGGCGGTGGAGGCGATCAGGTCGGCGAGCGAGCGGTGGCCCTCGGCCCGGTCGCAGACGAATATCTCGGTGACCGGCACGCCCTCGGCGGCGACGGCCTTGGCGGCCTCGACGGCGACCGGGAGGAAGGCCGAGATGGTGATGATCCAGCGGGCACCGCTGTCCTTCAGCTGGCCGGCCAGCTCGGTGGCGGTGGTCAGCGAGCTGACCGTGGTGACGGTGGCCCCGGCCCGGGTGGCTCCGTAGAAGGCGATCGGATAGGCGATGGTGTTGGGGCTGTAGAGGGCGATCACGTCGCCCTTGCGCACCCCGGCCTCGGCCAGCCCGGCCGCGAACCGGAGGCTGGCGCCGTCCAGTTGGGCGTAGCTGACGGACTCCCCGGTGATGCCGTCCACCAGGGCCGGCTGGTCCGGGTGCTCGGCCACGTTGCCGAGCACCGCGTCGTGGATCGGCAGGTCGAGTGCGTCGATCGCGGGGTAGTCACTGCGGAACACCATGCGGTCCTCCAAGCCGGGGGTGGGTGGTGCGGGCCCTCCAAGAGTGCCGCCACCGCGCCTTTCCCGACAGGGGACCGACCGGGGACCGACCGGGGACCGACCGGGGACCGACCGGGCGGGCGCCCGGGCCGACGCCCCGTCAGGCCGGGTCGAAGGCCTGCGGATACACGAAGTCCCCCCGCAGGGAAGGCTGGTGGGAGGCGAGCGGGCGGACCTGGAAGAACCGGCCCCAGCTCGGGTCCGGCGCGTTGACGCCCAGGTCGGTACTGCGGCGGAAGCCGTAGCGCCCGTAGTACTCCGGACTGCCGAGCAGTGCCACCAGCGGCTCCCCCAGCGCGTCCGCGCCCCCGATCACGGCGTGCACCAACGCCAGCCCCACGCCCTTCCGTTGATGCCCCGGCAGCACGCTGATCGGCCCGAGCCCGACCACCGGCACCCCGTCCACGTGGGCCCGGCTGCACACCACGTGCCCGACCACCTCGCCGTCCGGCCCCTCGGCCACCATCGACAGCTCGGGAATCCAGGCCGGCCCGGCGCGCAGCTGGTCCAGCAGCTCGACCTCGAAGGGCTCGACGGTCTCCGGCTTGGCGAAGGCGGCGGCGGTCACGGCCCGGACGGCGGCCACGTCGGCGGGGGTCTCTCGTCTGATCAGCACCGGCACAGTGTGGGGTCGACTCCGGTGCCCCGCAAGGGATTTACCCCTCCCCCGGCCCGCCGTCCCCGCAGCTCAGATACCCATGGGGGTATAGTGGCCTCGACAACCCCACCCCCCGAGGAGTCCCCATGTGCCGACGCACCACCTGCCGCACCTGCGGCAAGGCCACCCACGCGGGCTGCGGCCTGCACGTCGAGCAGGTCCTGGCCGGCATCCCGAAGAGCGCCCGATGCGACTGCGACCCGTCCACCCGCAAGGGCCTGCTCGCCCGCCTCCTCGGTCGCTGACCCGACGCGGAGCGCCGCCCGTGTCGGCCGGGCCGTCCGCCCTCCGACCCCACCGTCAGGCGGCGGGCTCCTGGGGCGGGAGCGGGGTGTCCCAGTCCAGCAGGCGGAGCAGGGCCTCGTCGGGACGGGTCGCGGGGCGAGCGGAGTCCTGCGGCGGGGGCCCGTCCTGCGGACCGGAGCCGGCCGGCGGGCGGCTCGCGGTGAGGCGGGCACTGGTGGCGGTGTTGAGGTCGGTGCGCGGGCGGCGGTGGTACTCGTAGGCCACCAGGGCCTCCTCGGCCGACGGGGCGTCACGCAGGGCCTTGGCCAGCACCACCGCGTCCTCCAAGGCCATCGACGCCCCCTGCCCGGTGGCCGGGGAGGCGGCGTGGGCGGCGTCGCCGATCAGCACCACCCGGCGGCTGCGCCAGCGGTTCCCCGCCGGCAGGTGCAGGGCGTTGGTGACCATCAGCTCCTCGCCCGTCCCCGCCACGATGTCCGCGCAGGGCGTCCGGTCCGGCCGCAGCAGCGGCTCCAGCCAGGCCCGCCACTGCGCCGGGGTGGTCCTCGCCCGCTCCTCCGCGTCCACCGGCACACCCGCCACCCGCGCGAACCAGAAGGTCCGCCCGGCCGGCGAGACCAGGTAGCCGAAGGCCGCCTCGCTGCCCCGCACCATGGTGATCAGGTCGGGTGCGGCCACCGGCGGCGGCGCGGCCGTGCTGTACCCGTAGAACACCCGCTGCCCGGCGTACTCGGGCCCGGCCCCGTCCGGCTCCAGCCACCCGCGCACCGCCGAGTGCAGCCCGTCCGCACCCACCAGCAGGTCACCGGCCTCCGACGATCCGTCGGCGAAGTGCGCCGTCACCCCCTCCTCCGTCTCGGTCACCGAGGCGAGCCGGGCTCCGTGCCGCAGCGGGATCCCCCGCCGCCGGACCTCCCGCTGGAGCACCGCCCCGAGCTCGGCCCGCCGCAGACAGCGGTACCGGGCCAGCGGCCGCTCCACCTCCCCGAGCGGGACGGAGGCCAGCTCCGCGCCCTGCGCGTCGAGCACGGTCATCGCGGTGACGTCGAAGCCGACCCCGGCCACCGCCCGCTCGGCGTCGAAGCCGGCCAGCGCCCGCATGCCGTTGCTGGCCAAGGTCATGAAGGCGCCGATGTCCTCACCCGTGTCCGGGTGCGCCTCGTGGACCACGGGCTCGTGCCCGGCCTTGTGCAGCGCCAGGGCCGCCGCCGTCCCGGCGATCCCGCCTCCGACCACCACGATCCGCGCCATCCGCCGCCCCCTCTTGCCGTGTCCCGGTCACCCGCCCTCCCATCCTGGCAGAACGGCCGTGCAAGCGTGGTCGGTTGACGAACCGACACCACACCGACGGCCCGGGCGCGTTGCCCGGGCCGTCGGCGGTCACGGCGGTCAACCGTGCGAGAAGGTCACCTTCGGCAGCACCCTGTCCAGCCACCTCGGGGTGTGCCAGGCGGCCCGCCCGGTCAGGCGCAGCATCACCGGCAGCAGCACCAGCCGCACCAGCGCCGCGTCCAGCAGCACCGCCACGCCGAGCACGATGCCCATCTCCTTGGGCGGCAGCGGCCCGGAGATCGCGAAGGTGAAGAACACCGCGACCATCACCCCGGCCGCCGCGAAGACCACCCGCCCGGAGTGGGCCAGCGCGCCGACCATCGCCCGGTGCGGGTCACCGGTGCGCTCGTACTGCTCCTTCGCGGAGGCGAGCAGGAAGACGGTGTAGTCCATCGCGATGGCGAAGATCATGGCGAAGAAGAACACCGGCGCCCACCCGTCCAGGAAGCCCTGCGAGGTGAAGCCCAACAGCGCGGCCCCGTGGCCGTCCTGGAACACCAGCCGGGCTACGCCGAACGCCGCGCCGGTGGAGAGCAGGCTGGCCAGCGTGCCGAGCGCCGCGATCAGCGGAGCCCGCAGCGCGACCAGCAGGAGCAGGAAGCCGAGCGCCATCACCACCCCGATCACCAGCGGCGTCTTCGCGGTGAGCAGCGCCTGGAGGTCGAGGTTCTCCACCGCCGCGCCACCGACCAGTGCCCCCTCCGGCAGCTGCGCGCGCAGCGCGTCCACGGTGCGCTCCAGCTCCGGGCTGGACGGGTCCACGGCGGGTACGGCCTGGATCAGCGTCAGCCCCGAACCGTCGGCCGCCGGCTGACCGGGCATCACCCCGGCGATGCCCGGGGCGGCGGCGAGCTGCCCGGCGACGGCCTCGGCCTGCCCGGCCGGGGCCACGATCTGCAGGGCACCCGGCGCGCCGGGGCCGAAGGCCTGCTGGACGGCGGTGTAGCCGGCCCGGGCGTCGGCGTCCGCGGGCAGCACGGCGATCGAGGGCATCGCGGTGCGCAGGCCGAGCACCGGCGCGGCGAGTGCGAGCAGCGCCACCAGGGCGAGCGCGCCGTAGCGGACCGGGTGGCGCCACAGGCGCTCGCCCCAGGCGGCGAAGCGCGGGGAGCTGTGCCCGGCCCGCCTGGCCCACGGCAGCGCCACGGCGTCCACCCGGTGGCCCAGACGACCCAGGACCGCCGGCAGCAGGGTGAGGGTGGCGGCCAGCACGAACAGCACCGCGAGCATGATGCCGCCCGCCATCGAGCGGAAGGCCGGAGAGGGCACCAGCATCACGGCGGAGAGGCTGACCAGCACGGTGGCTCCGGAGAGCAGTACCGCCTTGCCCGCCGTGTCCATCGTCTCGGCCACCGCCCGGGCCTCCCCCCTCCCGGCCGCGCGCGCCGCCCGGAACCGCACCACCAGGAAGAGCGCGTAGTCGATGCCGAGCGCCAGGGCGAACATCATCGCGAAGTTCATCGCCCAGATGGAGACCGGGAACAGATGGCTGATCAGCACCAGCGAACCGGCCGAGGCGGCCAGCCCCGCCATGGTCAGCAGCAGCGGCAGCCCGGCCGCGACCAGCGATCCGAAGGCCAGCACCAGAATGGCCAGCGTGACCGGCCAGGACATCACCTCGGACTTCATCATCGCGTCGTGATTGGCCTTGTTGAAGTCGCTCCAGAGCACCGAGGCCCCGGTCGCGTGCACCTCCACCCCGCCGCCCGACAGCGCCGCGAGCGGCCCCTTGAGGTCGTCGGCGGCGCGCACCATGTCGTCCGGCGAGGCCGCCGCTCCGGCCAGCAGCACGGCCGTGCGGCCGTCCCGACTCACCGTCGCCCCCTCCTGCGGGGGCACCACGACGGAGACCCGCGGATCGGCGGCCGCCAGCTCCCCGGCCCGGTCGATCACCTGCCGGACGGCCGGGTCGCCCACCGGGCGGTCGGCGGCGACCACGATCTGCAGGGCGGTGGAGGCGTTCCCGGCGAAGTGCCGCTCGGCGAGCTGACGGACCTTCACCGACTCGGACCCGTCCGCCTGCCAGCCCGCCCCGGACAGCGCCGTGGTCACCTGCGGGGCGAAGGCCCCCAGCGCGGCGACCACCACCAGCCAGCCGACCAGCACGGACCTGAAGTGCGCCACCGACCAGAGGCCGAGACGGCCCAACAGGCCGGGGCTTGAAGGTGGTTCGGAGATCGTGGGGGCGACCTTCGCGAGGATGCTCATGGGACTTCCTATACGGGTGGGGGTATATGCAGAGGCGAAGAAAAGGCCCGCCGTCAAGCGGGACTGCCCGACAGACGAGCCTCACGACCGAAGAACACCGGCCGGCCGCGCGAGCGACGCGGGCCCAGCCACGCGGCACAGCACGCCGCCGAATGGGCCCGCGCTTCCGTCGGCCGGGGCGGCCGGACCGGTCGCCGCAGCGTGGTGCGGCCGGGCGAGGCGGCTCAGCCGGCCAGGGTGGCCAGGGCTGCGCGGAGTCGCTCCGCCGCCTCGTCGGCGACCGGGGCCAGCTCCGGGTGGCCGGTGAAGGCGACGAGCAGCTGCGGGTCGGCGGCCTCGACCACCGTCCGGCCGGCCTCCGTCCGGACCACCACGTTGCACGGCAGCAGCAGTCCGATCCGGCGGTCCACCGTCAGTGCGCGGTGCGCGAGCGGCGGGTTGCAGGCGCCGAAGATGAGGTAGTCCTCCATCTCCTCGCCGAGCTTGGCCTGCAGCGTGGCCTGCACGTCGATCTCGGTCAGCACGCCGAACCCCTGCCCCGCCAGCGCGTCGCGCACCCGCGCGACGGCCTCGGCGAACGGGATGTCCAGCGTGACGGTCAGCTCCTGCTCCATGTCTCCACTCCATCTCTCCGAATACCCCTGGGGGCATTGATCCATCGTCTCTCACCATACCCCAGGGGGTATCCCATCAGCCGTTCCCCCGCTCCCGCCGCGCCCACGGCCCGGTCAGCGCGGGCCTCTCCGGGCCGGCCCGGGTCCGTACGGGTGGAATCGCCGGGCCTCCCCCGGGGCCGGTCCGCCCGCATCCGGCTCCGGTGTGACCGTGGGCACGCAAGGTTCCCCCATCCGGAAGAGAGGCCGTCCCGCCCATGCGACGCACCCCCACCCGCAGGCTCGCCGCCGCCCTGCTCACCCTCTCCACCCTGCTCCCGGTCGCCCTCGCCGCTCCACCGGCCGAGGCCCGGCACCGCCCCACCACCCTCCTCCCCGCGCCGCCCGCCGCCGCCACGGCCGCCCACCCGGCCGCGACCGTCTCCACCGAGGGGCTCGACCCGGCCCTGGTCGCCCGCCTGGACGAGGCCATCGAACGCGTCCGGCAGGAGACCGGCACCCCCGGGGTCATCGCGGGCCTCTGGCTGCCCGGCCGCGGGGAGTACCTCAAGACCTTCGGCGTGGCCGACAAGCAGACCGGCGAGCCGATGGACCCGGCGATGCACTTCCGGATCGGCAGCGAGACCAAGACCTTCACCATCACCGCCCTGCTCAAGCTGGTCGACTGGGGCCTGGTCGACCTGGACGCACCGATCTCCACCTACCTGGACGGCGTGCCCTGCGGGGACGAGATCACCATCCGTCAGATGGCCGAGATGCGCAGCGGCCTGTACTCGTACACCTTCGACCCGGACTTCCAGTACGACCTGCTGAGCAACCCCCAACGCTCCTTCACCCCGCAGGAGTTGCTCGGCTACGCGTTCAAGCACGACAACGTCTTCGCGCCCGGGACGCAGTTCCAGTACTCCAACACCAACACCGTCCTGCTCGGCCTGGTGGTGGAGAAGCTCGGCAACCTACCGCTGCAGGACTTCCTCCTGCGCAACGTCACCGGACCGGCCGGCCTGGACGAGACCTTCCTCGCGCACGACACCGCCCTCCCCTCCCCCTATCCGCACGGCTACACCAACCAGACCCTCAGCGGCGAGGTCGAGGACTCCACGCACTGGAACCCGAGTTGGGCCTGGGCGGCGGGGGCGATGGTCTCCGACCTGTGCGACCTGCGGGACTGGGCCAAGGTGCTGGCCACCGGCGAGCTGCTCACCCCCGCCACCCAGCGCGAGCGCGAGAAGTTCGTCCCCGTCCCCGGCCTGAGCGACGGCGGCTACGGCCTCGGCCTGTTCGCCACCCACGGGTGGATCGGCCACGACGGCTCCCTCCCCGGCTACGAGAGCGTCACCATGTACCTCCCCGAGGCCGACGCCACCATGGTCATCCTCCTCAACACCGACGTCCTCCACGACGGCCACGAGCCCAGCGGCCTCTTCGCCAAGGCCGTCACCGAGATCGCCACCCCCGACCACGTGTACACCCTCCCCAGCAGGCCCTGACCTCCTCACCACCCCCACCCCTGCCCCTGCCCCTGCCCCCGCTCAGTTCCGGTCCGGCCCCCCGGCCGACCGGAAGGCGCGGCGGTAGGCGGCGGGGGTGGTGCGCAGGGCCTCGTGGAAGCGGCGGCGCAGGTTGACCGCCGAGGAGAGGCCCACGCGGTGGGCGATGGTCTCCACCGGGAGGTCGGTCTCCTCCAACAGCGCGCGGGTGGCGGCGAGTCGGCGGTCGAGCAGCCAGCGGCCGGGGCTGAGGCCGAGCTGTTCGGTGAAGCGCCGGGTCAGCGTCCGGGGCGAGAGCTGCGCCCGCAGCGCCATCTCCGCCACGCTCACCGGCTGGTCCAGCCGCCCGGACAGCCACTCCAGCAGCGGTGCCAGCGAGTCCGCCACCGGCCGCTCGCCCTCGCCCGGCAGCTCGGCGTACTGCAACTGGCACCCCTCCCGGTGCGGCGGCATCACCAACTTCCGTGCCACCCGCAGCGCGTGGGCCGCGCCGTGGTCCGTCCGCACCAGGTGCAGGCACAGGTCCACCGCCGCCGCCGAGCCGGCGCTGGTGGCCACGTCCCCGTGGTCCACGTACAGCACCGCCGGATCGACCCGCACCCGCGGATGACGGACCGCCAACTCCCCCGCCCGCGCCCAGTGCGTGGCCGACCGGCGCCCGTCCAGCAGCCCGGCGGCGGCGAGCACGAAGGCCCCCGAGCAGAGCCCGACGATCCGCGCCCCGCGCCCGTGCGCCCGCCGCACCGCCGCGCACACCGCCTCCGGCACCTCCCCGGCGCCCCACCCCGGGACCAGCACCGTGTCGGCCTCCTCCAGCGCCTCCAGCCCGGCGGTGACCAGCAACTCGTACCCGGCCTCGCTCCGCACCGCCCCCGGCCGCTCAGCGGCGACCCCGAACGCGTACCGCTCCGCCCCGCCCTCCCGGAACACCTCGGCGGCGCACCCGAGCAGGAACGCCGACTGCGGCGCCGCCAGGAGCGCGACCACCCGGTGCTGCGCGGTGGACTTCCCCGGCCTGCTCGACCTGCTCGACCTGCTCGGCGGCGTCATGGCGCGAAAGTACCCCATCATGTCGTTCCGGACACTGGGGCCGCCTCCCGGCCACCCCCATGATCGACACCGTGACCACTGCCCAGCTCTCCCGTCCCACCGCCCAACACCCCCTCTGGAACCGGCGGTTCACCCTCTACTTCACCGCCCGGGCCGTCTCCCTCCTCGGCGACGCGATGATGCCGGTGGCCACGGCGCTGGCGGTCGGGGCCCTGTACGGGGTGTCCGGCGTGGGAGCCGTCCTCGGGGCCTGGACGGGGACCTTCGTGCTCCTGGTCCTCTTCGGCGGGGTGCTCTCCGACCGCCTCGGGGCGCGGCGGCTGATGGTCGGCGCGGACCTCGTCCGGGTCGGCACCCAAGGTGCCCTGGCCGCCGCCTTCTTCGCCGGACCGCCGCCCTTCTGGCTGCTGGTCGCGCTGGCCTCGGTCGCCGGCGCGGCGGTGGCGATGTTCCTCCCGGGCGTCAACGGCATGGTCCCGCTGGTCGCCCGCGACCCCCAGCGCGCCAACGCCACCCTCAAGGTGGCCGACGCCCTCGCCCACCTCCTCGGCCCGGCCCTGGCCGGCCTGCTGATCGCCCTCACCGACGCCGGTGCGGTCTACGCCTTCGACGCCGCCACCTTCCTCCTCAGCGCCCTCTGCCTCGGCCTCCTCCGCCTCCCCGACCCACCGTCCCTTCCCCGCACCTCCCTCCGCGTCGAACTGCACCAGGGCTGGCGGGAGTTCCGCGACCGCCCCTGGATGTGGTCGGTGATCCTGATCTGGCTCCTCTACGGCGTCCTGCTCTTCGGCCCCCTGGTCCCGCTGAGCTCGGCCCTGATCGGCGCCCGGCTCGGCCCCGGCAGCTACGGACTGGCCGTCTCCTTCCTCGGCGTCGGCACCGTCCTCGGCGGCCTGCTCGCCCTGCGCCTGCGCCCCACCCGCCCCCTCGCCGCCGGCGCCGCCGTCCTCGCCCTCTACACCGCCCTCCCCCTCGGCACCGCCCTCACCACCTCCCTCCCGCTCCTGCTCACCGCCCACGTCCTCGGCGGCGCAGCCCTCGCCTTCTGGTCCGTCATGTGGGCCACCAGCGTCCAGACCCACACCCCGCCCGCCGTCCTCAACCGCGTCTCCGCCTACGAACTCGCCGGCTCCATCACCGGCATCACCCTCGGCCAACTCCTCGCCGGCCCCGCCACCCACCTCGCCTCCCCCTCCCACCTCCTGCTCCTCTCCGCCGCCACCTGCCTCACCGGCTGCGCCGCCCTCCTCGCCGTCCCGGCCGTCCGCGGCCTACGGCGCGCGCCCTGACCCGGGGACCGCCGGACTCCGTCGCGGCCACCGGCGCCGCAAGCAGTCCATTGCCCTTCTCCCGTAATTGACGGTCCATCAGCCCCAGGTCTTGTCATACTTCGCGGATGACCGAACAGCTGGCCGAGCGCGCCCGCCACTGGCTCGCCGAGTGCGGCATCACCCAGACCCCCGCCGGCTGGACCGACGCCGAGGCTCCGGGCCACCTGCTCACCGCCAACGAGGTCGCGCACGGCTGGACCGCCGAGGTCTTCGCCGACGACTCCCTCGACGCGGACCGACAACTCGAGCTCGCCTTCGGCCTGTTGGACCTCCTCGACGACTACTGGGTGACCTGCGAGATCCGCTTCGCGGACCGCGGCCCCGACGGACCGCTGCCCCCCACCACCCTGTGGGCCGGCTACCGCCGCCGGCTGGAGGCCGAGCGGGACGCCGAGGCCGTCACCTACTCGCTCTGGGTCGACTGGTTCGAGGACCGCACGACCGCCGGGACGGCCTTCGCCGAGGTGCTCGGCCTCGACCTCGACCGGATCGTGGCGACGGGCGGCCCGGCACCCCTCCTCCGCCGGGCCGGCCGCGTCCTGGCCTGCTCGGGCCCCGTCCCCTGGCCGGTGAAGCGGCGGGCCTATGCCACCGCCCTCCGCCTCCCGGCCCTCCACGAGCCGCTCTTCCAAGGCCTGCTGACCAGCTACCACGACCTCTACGGCGACCTGGAACCGACCGCCGCCCTCGCCCTCCTCACCCGCCTCGACCTCCCGCCGGACACCCCTCACCTCCACGAACTCCGCACCGTCCTCACCGCCGGCCACCGCCACCACTCCACCGACCCGCAGGCCTGGGACGCCGCGACCCGCGCCCCGGCGCCCCGGTCGGCGGCCCGATGACCGGGAACCCCGGTAACGTGCCCGCCATGGACGACACCTCCGTGGCGCGGTTCTACGACCGGCTCGCAGCGGACTACCACCTGATCTACCGCGACTGGGAGAGCTCGGTGGCGGCCCAGGGCGCGGCGCTGGACGCGGTGATCCGCTCGACCCTCGGCCCCGAGCCCGCCACGGTGCTGGACTGCGCGTGCGGCATCGGCACCCAGGCCCTCGGCCTCGCCCTGCGCGGCCACCGGGTCACCGGCACCGACCTGAGCCCGGCGGCCGCCGACCGCGCCGGGCGCGAGGCCGACCGGCGGGGGCTGGCAGTCCCGACCTCCGCCGCCGACATGCGCTCGCTCCCGTTCGAGGACGGCGCCTTCGACGTCGTCGTCTGCGCCGACAACGCCCTGCCGCACCTGCTGACGGCGGAGGACGTCCGCGCGGCCCTCGGCGAGATGCGCCGGGTGCTGCTCGACGGCGGGCTGCTCCTGATCAGCACCCGGGACTACGAACGGATCCGGCAGTCCCGCCCCACCTCGACCGCCCCCCAGGTCAACGGCGAGGGGAACGGACGGACCGTCACCTTCCAGCTCTGGCACTGGCACGAGGACGGCGAGCGCTACGACCTGGAGCACTTCCAACTCCTCCCCGAGGGCGAGGACTTCGACGTCCAGGTGCGACGCACCACGTACTGGGCCCTCCCCCAGGACCACCTGTCCACCCTGGCCCTCGAATCGGGCTTCACCTCCCCGACCTGGCTCCCGCCCGAGGAGAGCTCCTTCTTCCAACCCCTCCTCACCGCCCGGGTCCCGCCCGCCTGAGCCGATCCGTGGCCCGTCGCGCATCCGGCGCAGTACCGTGGCGTGGTGAACGAGGCGTCAACCCCGGTGGCAGGTATGACAGTCAGCGTGCGGACGCGCCAGGACGTGGTGATCGTCGACCCGGAGCGCTTCCTCGCGTCGGCCCGCGCGGCCTACCGCGAGACCTCTCCCGGGATCACCGAGGAGCAGGCGGCGGAGCACGTCCACGACGTCTACGGAGCCGTGTGGGCCCTGATCGACCGCTTCGGCAAGCTCGCGGCCGACGCATCACCGTTCCCCGGACTCCCCGGCCACCGGGTCCTGGACCGCTCCGACGGCCTCTCCCCGGCGGGCGAGCGCCAGTTGATCGTACTCACCGATCCGCAGCCATTGCAGGACTACGGCTGCTTCATGCCCGAGGCCTACGACCCGTTCGCCGTCCCGCCGGGCACGTAGCGCCGTCCGCCGCGGAGCGACCGTCCTGTTTCGACCGACCTGTGCACCCTACGGTGCGTCAGGGAAGCGGTGGCCGGGGGCCCGCGAGCAGCCGGGTGCCCTCGGCGAGGGTCTTGCCACTGACGGGCTCCTCCGCAACTCCCTTACCTCGTAACCCGGCCGAGCCCGGTCCCAGGCGATGGCCTCGGACCGGGCTCGGGCACTGCTACTGATGAGGGTGGCTGGCCAGCGAAACTCGACAGGGCCCCTCCTATGGAGTCTTCTGCACTCCGCAGAGGACTCCATAGGAGGGGCCAACCGATCCCGCTACGCGCACTTGCGGATGGTCACCCGGCCGCCGTTCTTGGTCATCTCACTGGAGTGCGGCGCGAGACAGAGCCCCGTCCACTGGTTGGTGAAGGTGTAGGTACCGCTGATCTTGGTCGGGTTGACCGACCAGAGCTGGTTGCCCGAGTCCCAGCGGGTCTCGCAGCCCCACCACATGAGCTGGGTGTTCTGGCCGGGCGGGGTGCCGTTGTTGTAGGGGACTGTGAGGCAGTAGCCGTTGTTGTTGCGGATGGTGAAGTAGCCGTTGCTCGCCTTGACGGCGTTCCACTTCTGCGCGGCCCCGCCGTCGCAGGTACGCTGCACCACGAGCCCGCCGTTGGGGATGGTGGGGCCGATGGCCAGGCACTTGCCGCTCAGCAGGTTCTTGTACGGACCCTTGCCGCCGGCCGACCACATGTCGTAGGTCTTGGTGGTCGGCGGGTCCTGCCCGCAGATGTCCCTCAGCTCCGCGTCGGTCATCTTGCGGCTCTGGTACAACCAGGCGAAGGACCGGCTGGTGTCCGGCACCCGGACGACCGCGTTCTTGACGAGCTCGTTCTTGTTGCCGTCGTAGCGGGCATCGATGTCGACGACCGCCTCGATCAGCGGCTCCCTGACCTCGATCCAGCCGACGCTGCCCAGGGGGACCGCGGCGGTGTGCGTGTGGGTGTCGCTGGTGCTCCAGGTCCAGCTCCAACCGAGCTTGGGCCCGACGGAGGCCTCCCAGTCACCGAACTTCTTCTTCCCGCCGATGTCGAGGCCGAAGGAGAAGCTGGTGGAGGAGCTCTTGGTTCCGGCGACGCTCACGCTGCCGCTACTGGTGCAGCCGTAGGCGATGGGGCTCTTCCCACTGCCGAGCTTGTCGGGCATGGTGGCCTCGCCCCATACCTGCTTGCTGCTTTTGAAGGTGAGGTAGCACTCGGGGTCCCAGTAGATGATGTCCCCGGCCTGCGTGGGCCTCGGGTCGGCGCAATCCTCGACTACCTGCGCGGGCGACTTGGCCGCCGCGAACGCCGTCGAGGTCAGCGGGAAGTAGCTCATTATCAAGGCGAGCACCACGATCGCCTTCTTCACGTTCTTCACGAGGCGTGAGCTTAGGGATCATGAATGGCCGCTGAGAAAACGCCGTATGTACCTTAGGGCTGTCCCGTAACTACGGCATGGTCGTCACGCCTCGGACATGGATGACTCGGTCGGGTTCACCCAGGCTGAGGCGGTTGATCCGACCACGTCCGCGGTCGACGCCCTCGGCCGCGAATCGCTTCCGCAGTTCAGGAGGGGCGAGCGGCGCCTCGAGCTGTACTTCTTGGACGGCTCGGCGAGGGTGTGGTCGCGTGTGGGGACCGGGGTGCCTTCGACGATCAGCACAGTATCCTCGCGGAAGCGTCGGCGGGGCTTGAGCGCGAGCTGGGGGCCGATGCGGTCGATGATCCGGTCGCCATCCGACTTCGATACCCCTAACAGCGGGGCGATCTGGCGCAGCGTCAGGTTCGTTCGCCAGTAGGTCGCGACCAGCAGCACCCGGTCCTCCAACGGAAGACTCCACCGCCGGCCCGGTCGCACCATTTCGACTCCCTCACACCGCAGTGCCGTCATCAGCTTGCGGAAGTCGCGGGCACTCAGCCCGGTGAACGGGGCTGTCCAGGACGGCTCCGACGCCGTGACCACACCAGCCACGGCGAGATCGTCTCACCCGTGGCCAGCGGCTACGGGACAGCCCATAGACGGACCTCGGCCCTCGTCGCCTGCGGATTCCGACGGCTCGGACCCGTCGACGCGATCACGCCGACGGGAATCCTCATCGCGGCCGGGCCGACCGATCCACGACGTCGCGCGAACCGCGTCACCGTGGCCGGTCGGCGCGGATCTCCTGCGCGAGCTCGCCCACCTGGCGGGACGTCAGACCGTGCCGAACTCCCCTGCCGCGACAGCCGCGGCGAACGCCGCCCACGCACCGGCGGGAAACACCAACGCGGGACCGCTCGGGTCCTTGCTGTCACGCACGGGAACGATGTTGCCGGCAGCCGCCAGGTTCAACGCGGGCTCGATGCACTGACCACCGTCCTGGTTGCTGTACGAGGACTTCTGCCACCGGGCGTCATTCAGGTCGATCATGTCGTTCGTGCTCCTCTGCAATCCGATCGATCAGGGCGAGCGACGCCTCGGAGCCTAGCGCCCGTGCCCGCGCCTGATCGTAGGCCGTCTGGTGCTTCCTGACGATCTCCGGACCCTCGTGCATCACGCCTGCGCTCGGCCCTTCCATGTAGACCACATCCGGGGACCCATCACGGAAGGAGAGTATGGTCGTGACGCCCCCGAGCAACGCGTGTGATCCCTCTCTGGTCTCAATGACCTGCACAATGGCCGTCCTTGACCGGATCAGGGACGCGAGATGTCGAAGTTGCTCAGCCATGACGCCGTGTCCGCCCACGGGCCTGCGGAGCGCCACCTCGTCAAGCAGCCACCAGAGCTGGGGTCGGTCCGGTCCTCGCAGCAGCGACTGTCGGCTCATCCGACCGGACACGAGGTCCTCGATCTCCTCGTCCGTGTCCAGTTGGTGCCCCGACAGGGTCAAGTGCCGCGCATACCGCTCCGTCTGCCCGAGGCCGGGAATGAACGGCCCACCGTAGTCCTGGATCCGACTGGCCATCGGTTCCAACTCCGCATAACTCTTGAAGTATTCGGGGTAGGGAGTCCGACCCAGGTACGGCCAGAGGCGGAGCAACAATCCCCCAGCCTCCAGGACCTCATCCGCCTTCTGCACGAAATCCGACTGCGGCTTTCGGCGACCGTTCTCCACCTGCCCGACCAGTGAACCCGTGTAGCCGAGCAAGTCGCCGAGCCGCTCCTGCGACATCTTCGCCCTGGTCCGCAACTCCCGTACCTCGTTGCCGAACAGGATGGCGAACGACTCGTTCGGGTCGAGCTCATTCGGACTCGGCACACTTCCCCCTCTGTTCAACGCTGTTTGACTCTGTTGCGTCGGCATCCCTGGTGATCGCGGCATCCGGCGCAGATCCTGATGACAGAGCGAAGCGGCTCGATGACCCAGCGGCAGATTGGCGGCGCCCTCACCGTGCCCGATCAAGGCACCACGGGTCAAGCAACGTCAACCTTCCACCCAGGCAAGGAGTTTCCACCATGACGATGCCACCCCCACCTCCGGAACGCCCACCGGGCCCGATGCCACCGGGCCGTCCCAGCACGCCCGGGCGTCCCACCAGGTAGTTCACCACCAGAGAGGAGACCCACGCATGAGCGGCAAGCACGGAGACGGCAAGGGCGGCGTAAGCGGTGACAAGCAGCAGTCTCCCAGGGAGTCCGACGGCCAGTGGACCAAGCCCGTCCCACCCGCACCGAGCAAGTAGGCGGATCACCAACCCATGGACAAGTACGCACAGTTGCTCGCCGAGATGACCGCGGCGGGCACTCTGGGCACGGAGTGGCGAGGTGCCTTCGAGCGCGCCCCGCGCTCTGCCTTCCTTCCGAATGCGGTCTGGGCTCCGGATCCCGACGGACCGACCGGCTACCGCCGTACGACCCTTGCCGCCGATCCGAAGGGCTGGTGGGCCCTGGCCAACGCCGACGACGTCGTGGTCACCCAGGTGGACGACGGGTCCGCCATCGGGCCGGGCGTCGCCACGTCCTCGGCCTCCGTGCCCACCCTCGTCGCCGTGATGCTCCGTCACTTGGACGTGGCCGACGGACACACCGTGCTCGACGTCGGCACTGGCACCGGCTGGACGAGTGCCCTGCTCTGCGCCCGGCTCGGCGATCACAACGTCACCACCATCGAGGTGGATCCGAACCTGGCCGCCGAAGCCGCCCACCGGCTGAGGGCGGCGGGCTTCGCGCCGACCTGTGCCGTCGGCGACGGCCTCGCCGGGTGGCCCCTCGATGCGCCGTACGACCGGATCCATTCCACCGCCGCCGTCCAGCGCGTCCCGCTCCCCTGGCTCCGGCAGACCCGCCCCGGCGGCGTCATCGTCACACCCTGGGGCACCCCGTACGCCAACGCCGGCCTGCTCCGCCTCACCGTCGGCGCCCCTGACGCCGCCTCACACGGCCGTTTCGTCGACGCCGTCAGCTTCATGTGGATGCGGGCTCAACGTCCCGACGTACCGGCGGCAGCACCCACCGCACCCACCGCGCCCACCCATCTCAGCCCCTCCTCCATCGACCCCGACCTCGCGTTGGAGACCGTCCACGCCGCTTTCGCCATCGGCCTCCGCGTGCCCGGAGTCCGCTACCAGCACCGCTGGGACCCCGCCGACCCGAGCACGACGTACCGCATCCAACTCACCGACGCCGCAGGCTCCCTGGCCACCGCCCGCCACCACCGATGGCAGGCCCCCGACGCCGTCCGTCAGTCCGGCCCGCGCCGTCTCTGGGACGAGGTCACGGCAGCCCGCAGTCGGTGGCTCGAGGATGGACGGCCCGACCTCACCCGTTTCGGGGTGACCGTCGCACCGGACGGCACCCAGACCGTCTGGCTGGACGACCCCGACCACCCGGTGACCTGACCCGCGACCGTTAAGTAATCCGATGGACCCTCAGCGGCGGGCGGGTCACAATCCCGGGGAACCACAATAGGGGGAGCTTGTTTGCACGTGTTCGCGTGTGCCGGGTGCGGCACCGAGCTGACGGCGCCGGTGTCCCGGGTCGCCCTGCCCGTCCACACCCACCACGGCGCGTGGGAGGAGCTCCATCCTCCACTGATGGAACCGGCGACGTATGCCGTCGACCCCTCGCCCACGGGGCCGCCGTGGCGGCTGTGGCAGGACGTCGGAGCCGAAGTGGCGGCCCGTCAGGGGGTTTTCGCCCCGGTGTACTCCGTCTCGTTCGGCGCGCGCGGCAGGATCGTGATCGCGCCCGGTGACTCGAGGTCGGTGGCCCTGATCCCGGAGAGGTGCGCAGGCTACTGCCGGGGAATCGACGGGCGGGACGGCCCGAACCTGGCCTGTGAGGGGTGCGGCCGGGCGGTGGCGACCCGGATCGACGACTGCGGTTCGTGGCAGACCGTCTGGCTGGAACCGGACGCGGTCGTCCGCCGCCCCTCGGGGCTCCCGGCCGGCCCGCAGCCCTCCTGGGCGGACCTGGCCCGCGCCGAGCACCGCGTCCCGCCCGTCGATCCCGACGGTTGGTGGAGCCGGCGCTGGGAGGCCGCGATCGGCGTCGCCCTCGCGCACCTGGTCGCGGCCACCGACGGCCGGCCCGTGACCCTGCCCGTCGGCCAGGTCGCCGAGCTGCTCGGCCCCGCCGTGGCCCGTTGCCTGCCGGCCGGGCCGGACCCTCTCTCGGTGGGGTTGGCCGGTCCCGGTCTCCCGGAGCCCCGGACCCGCCGGGACGTCCTGCTCGTCCCCCGTCACCCCGGAAGCGGCGAGCCGTGGCGGCCGACTGACCGTCAGGCGGCGGTGGTACCACTGGACAGCGGAATCTGGGCGTACCTCACCGGCCCGGAGGAGACCTCGCCGGTCCCCGTCACGGGGGTGCTCCCGCCGGGCGTCCTGCGCGACGACTACCCACTCGCGCCGCGCCCCTGGCACCCCCTGCGGCCGGACCCCAGGGCCTTCAGCCACACCCTGGTCCGCCTGCCCGCGATCCGCAGCCCCCGGCTGCACCGGTACCGCGACGAGTGACGGCCCAGCCATGGACCGTCGGCCGCGCGGGGCGGACAGGAGTTCACGGCCCCGTTCCGGCGTGAGCAGGTCGGCCAGGACGGAGCGCCAACTCGCCCTCCTCACCGGGGTAGTGGATGCGCCCGGGCGGGCATAGCCGAGGTACTGGTGTCCGCAGCGTGGGCGATCCTTGGGGGAGTCATGACGGGTGACCGTCCCGGTACGGCCGACCCGGCCCGCCGCACCTTGCGCCAGAAGATCGCCGCCTGGTTCACGGCCCTGTACCACCATCATCCGGGACTGGTGGTCATCGGCGGCCCGATGCTGCTGCTGACGGCGCTGATCCTGCTGTTCGGTCTGGTCACCGACAACACCCCCAAGCCGTGCCCACCCGGCAAGGTGTGCGACTTCGTCCGCTGAGCTCGGGGTCCCACCGCGCGTCGGGCTCAGCGCTGGGCTCAGCGTCGGGCTCAGTGGCGGGCTCAGTGGTGGGCTCAGTGGTGGGCGAGGACGCAGAACTCGTGCCCCTCGGGGTCGGTGAGGCAGGTCCACGGGACGGCGCCCTGGCCGAGGTCCAGGGCGGAGGCGCCGAGGGCCGCCACCCGGGCGACCTCCAGGGCCTTGTCGTCACCGGGGCCCGGCAGCAGGTCGAGGTGGAGCCGGCCGGGTGCGGCCGGCGGGCCGTGGACCCGGCGGAACTCCAGGACGGGGCCGGTTCCTTCGGGCGAGCGGAGAGTCGCGCGGTCGTCGTCCAGCGCCTGCACGGTCCACTCGGTGGCCTCGCCCCAGAAGCGCGCTGCGGCCCGCGGGTCGGTGCTGTCGAGCACCACGGCGGCGATCGGCCCGGTGTCCCGGTCCGCCGACCGGGGCTCCCGCACGCAGAACTCGTTGCCCTCGACGTCGGCCAGTACGGTCCACGGAACCTCGCCCTGGCCGATGTCGGCACGCGTCGCCCCGAGGGCGAGCAACCGCTCGACCACGGCGGCGTGGTGGGCGGGCGAGGTGGTGGCCAGGTCGAGGTGGGTCCGGTTCCTGGTCGGGGGTTTGGCGTCGGGGACGGGGACGACACAGATGCCGAGGCCGACCGGCTCCGGCCAGACGGACCCGCCCGCGGGGCCCGTGTAGGTGGTGACACCCGGGCTGTGGACGGGCCAGCCGAGGGCGGCGGCCCAGAAGCGGCCGACCGCCGCGCTGTCGACTGCCTTGACGTTCACGTGGACGGGTCGCAGTGCCATGGAGGCGATCCTAGTGAGGCCGGACAAAACAAGCAGGCATGCTTGATTTGTTCCTGAGGGCCTGTCAGGCTGCTCCGCGTCGGGCAGGGCCAGGCGGCAGGAGGGGGCTCGGGGTGCTGCGGATCGGGAACGCGTCGGGGTTCTACGGGGACCGCTTCGCGGCGGTGCGGGAGATGCTGACCGGCGGGCCGTTGGACGTGCTGACCGGGGACTACCTGGCCGAGTTGACGATGCTGATCCTGGCGCGCGACCGGCTGAAGGACCCGGGCCTCGGCTACGCCCGCACCTTCCTGCGCCAGTTGGAGGAGTGCCTGGGCGAGGCCACCGACCGGAACGTGCGGATCGTGGTGAACGCGGGCGGCCTCAACCCGGCCCGGCTCGCCGAGGCGGTGCACGAGTTGGCGGCGAAGCAGGGCATTCCGCTGGCGGTCGGCGTGGTGGAGGGGGACGACGTCCTCGGCCGACCGGGCCTCCCGGCCGGCCTGCTGGCGGCCAACGCCTACCTGGGCGGTCGCGGCATCGCCGAGTGCCTGAAGGCCGGCGCCCAGCTGGTGGTGACGGGCCGCGTCACCGACGCAGCGCTGGTGAGCGGCCCCGCCCAGGCCCACTTCGGTTGGGGGGAGGGCGACTTGGACGCGCTGGCCGGCGCGGTCGCGGCCGGGCACGTGCTGGAGTGCGGGGCCCAGGCCACCGGCGGCAACTACGCCTTCTTCGGCGAGCACGACGTCACCCACCCCGGCTTCCCGATCGCCGAGCTGCACGCCGACGGCTCCAGCGTGATCACCAAGCACCCCGGCACCGGCGGCGCGGTCACCACCGAGACCGTCACCGCCCAGCTGCTGTACGAGACTTCGGGTGCCCGCTACGCCGGTCCGGACGTCACCGCCCGCCTCGACACCGTACGCCTCTCCCAGGAGGGACCGGACCGCGTGCGGCTCCACGGGGTCAGGGGCGAGGCTCCGCCCCCGACCCTCAAGGTCGGACTCAACCGGCTCGGCGGCTGGCGCAACGAGGTGGTGTTCGTCCTCACCGGCCTGGACATCGAGGCGAAGGCCGAGCTGGTCAGGCGCCAACTCGCGCGCAGCACGGCCGAGCTCGACGCCCGGTGGACGCTCGCCCGGACCGACCACCCCGACGCCGCGACCGAGGAGACCGCCTCCGCGCTGCTGCGGCTGACCGTCCGCAGCCAGGACCAGCACGCCGTCGGCCGGGCCCTCACCTCCGCCGCCGTCGAGCTCGGTCTCTCCGGCTACCCCGGCTTCCACGTCACCGCGCCTCCCGGCCCGGCCACCCCGTACGGCGTCTTCGAGAGCGCCCACCTGGAGGCCGCGACCGTCCCGCACACCGCCGTCCTCCCCGACGGCTCCCGGCGCACCATCGAACCACCTTCCACCACGCAGGAGTTGGAGGAGGCCGAGGCACCGCCCCTCCCGCCCCCGCCCCCGCGCGGCACGCCCACCCGGCGCGCCCCGCTCGGCCGCGCCTTCGGCGCCCGCAGCGGCGACAAGGGCGGCGACGCCAACCTCGGGGTGTGGGCCCGCACCGAGGCGGGCTGGCGCTGGCTGGCACACGAGCTCACCGTCGACCGGCTCCGCGAACTCCTCCCGGAGACCGCCCCCCTGACCGTCCGGCGGCACCTGCTCCCGCACCTGCGCGCCGTCAACTTCGAACTGGTCGGCCTGCTCGGCGAGGGGGTCGCCTCCCAGCACCGCTTCGACCCGCAGGCCAAGGCCCTGGGCGAGTGGCTGCGCGCCCGCCACGTCGACCTCCCGGAGGAGCTGCTGTGACCACGCTGCCCACCCGCCTCGACCCGTCCTCCCCCGAGTTCGCCGAGCACCGCGCCACGATGCTGGCCAAGCTGGCCGAGCTGGACACCGAGCACGCCAAGGCGCTGGCCGGTGGCGGCCCCAAGTACCTGGAGCGGCACCGGAGTCGGGGCAAGCTCCCGGCCAGGGAGCGGATCGAGCTGCTGCTGGACCCGGGCTCGCCCTTCCTGGAACTGTCGCCGCTCGCCGCCTGGGGCAGCGACTACCCGGTGGGGGCGGCGCTGGTCACCGGGATCGGGGTGGTCGAGGGCACCGAGTGCGTGATCACCGCCAACGACCCGACCGTGCGCGGCGGGGCCAGCAACCCGTGGACCCTGCGCAAGGCACTGCGGGCCAACGAGATCGCCCTCGCCAACCGCCTCCCGCTGGTCAACCTGGTGGAGTCCGGCGGGGCCGACCTGCCCAGCCAGAAGGAGATCTTCATCCCGGGCGGGGCGCTCTTCCGCGACCTCACCCGTCTCTCCGCCGCCGGGATCCCCACCGTGGCGGTGGTGTTCGGCAACTCCACCGCCGGCGGCGCGTACGTGCCCGGCATGTCCGACCACACCGTGCTGGTGCGCGAGCGGGCCAAGGTCTTCCTCGGCGGGCCGCCGCTGGTGAAGATGGCCACCGGCGAGGAGTCGGACGACGAGTCCCTGGGCGGGGCCGGGATGCACGCCCGCACCTCGGGCCTGGCGGACCACCTGGCCGAGGACGAGCACGACGCGCTGCGCACCGCCCGGCGGATCGTCCGGCGGCTCAACTGGCAGAAGGCGGGCGCCTCGCCCGAGCTCACGGCCGCGCCGCCGAAGTACGACGAGGAGGAGCTGCTCGGGCTGGTCCCGGCCGACCTCAAGGTGCCGTTCGACCCGCGCGAGGTGATCGCCCGGATCGTGGACGGCTCGGACTTCGACGAGTTCAAGCCGCTGTACGGGCCGAGCCTGGTGACCGGCTGGGCCGAGCTGCACGGCTACCCGGTCGGCATCCTCGCCAACGCCCAGGGCGTGCTGTTCAGTCCGGAGTCCCAGAAGGCGGCCCAGTTCATCCAGTTGGCCAACCAGCGGGACATCCCGCTGCTCTTCCTGCACAACACCACCGGCTACATGGTCGGCCAGGCCTACGAGCAAGGCGGCATCATCAAGCACGGCGCGATGATGATCAACGCGGTCTCCAACAGCAAGGTCCCGCACCTGTCCGTGCTGATCGGGGCCTCCTACGGGGCCGGGCACTACGGCATGTGCGGGCGGGCGTACGAGCCGCGGTTCCTGTTCGCCTGGCCGAGCGCCAAGTCGGCGGTGATGGGCCCGCAGCAGCTGGCCGGGGTGCTGTCGATCGTGGCCCGGCAGTCGGCGGCGGCCAAGGGGCAGCCGTACGACGAGGACGCCGACGCGGCGATCCGGGCCATGGTGGAGCAGCAGATCGAGGCGGAGTCGCTGCCGGTCTTCCTCTCCGGGCGGCTCTACGACGACGGGGTGATCGACCCCAGGGACACCCGCACCGTACTCGGAATCTGCCTCTCCGCGATCCACAGCGCCCCGGTGGAGGGCGCGCGCGGCTACGGCGTCTTCCGGATGTAGGCAGCTACCGGACACCAGAACAGAGGGACTGACGGATGATCACATCGGTACTGGTCGCCAACCGCGGCGAGATCGCCCGCCGGGTCTTCCGCACCTGCCGGGCGCTCGGCATCGCCACCGTCGCCGTGCACTCGGACCCCGACGCGGACGCCCCGCACGTCCGGGAGGCCGACGCGGCCGTGCGGCTGCCCGGCGCCACGGCGGCGGAGACCTACCTGCGCGGCGAGCTGCTGGTGAAGGCCGCGCTGGCGGCCGGGGCGGACGCCGTCCACCCCGGGTACGGATTCCTGTCCGAGAGCGCCGAGTTCGCCCGTGCCGTGCTGGACGCGGGGCTGGTCTGGATCGGGCCGCCGCCGGAGTCGATCGCCGCGATGGGCTCCAAGACGGCGGCCAAGCGGCTGATGGCCGCGGCCGGGGTGCCGGTGCTCGCCGCCCCGGCCGAGCCGACCGAAGCGGACCTTCCGCTGCTGGTCAAGGCTGCGGCGGGCGGCGGCGGGCGCGGCATGCGGGTGGTGCGCCGACTGGCCGACCTGCCGGGCGAGTTGGCGGCCGCGCGGGCGGAGGCGGGGCGGGCCTTCGGGGACGAGGAGGTGTTCTGCGAACCGTACCTGCCCGACGGTCGGCACGTGGAGGTGCAGCTGCTCGCCGACGGGCACGGCACCGTGTGGGCGGTCGGCGACCGCGACTGCTCGCTCCAGCGCCGCCACCAGAAGGTGATCGAGGAGGCCCCGGCGCCGGGCCTGTCCGACGCGCTGCGCTCCGAGCTGCACCGCGCGGCGGTCGCGGCCGCCCGGGCGATCGGCTACCGGGGCGCCGGGACGGCCGAGTTCCTGCTCGGACCGGACGGCCGCTGCTGGTTCCTGGAGATGAACACCCGGCTCCAGGTGGAGCACCCCGTCACCGAGTGCGTCACCGGTCTCGACCTGGTGGCCTGGCAGCTGCGGATCGCCGAGGGCGCCGCCCTGCCGCCGGAGCCGCCGGCCACCCGTGGCCACGCGATCGAGGCCCGGCTCTACGCGGAGGACGCCGAGCAGGACTGGCGGCCGCGCACCGGACGGCTGCACCGGCTCGAAGTGCCGGGCGTCAGCGTGGAGTTCGAGGTGTCACCGGCCGAGAGCGGGCTCCGCCTGGACTCCGGGGTGGACGGCGGGGCCGGCGGCGGCACCGAGATCGGCCCGCACTACGACCCGATGCTGGCCAAACTCATCGCCTGGGGATCGACCCGGGACGAGGCGGCCCGGCTGCTCGCCGCCGCCCTGGACCGGGCCCGGATCCACGGGCCGGGCAGCAACCGCGCGCTGCTCACCGCCGCGCTTCGCCATCCCGCCTTCCTGGCGGGCGAGTTGCACACCGGCTTCCTGGCCGCCCACGACCTGACGGGCGGCCGGCCCGACCAGGCCCTGGCCGCTCTGGTGGCCGCTCTGGCCGGCGCCGGCGCCGGCGCCGGCGCCGGCCCGTTCCCGCCCGGCTGGCGCAACCTCAGCTCGCAGCCGCAGCAGCGCCGGTACCGCTCGGAGGACGGCACCGAGCACCTGGTCCGCTTCCGGCTGGACCGCTCCGGCCTGCACGCCGAGGGCTTCGCCGACCTCGAACTCCTGTCCCGCGCACCGGAGTCGGTGAGCCTGCGGATCGCCGGGGTCACGCGGAGCTGGCAGCTGGCCCGGTACGGGGACCAGCTGTACCTGGACGGGCCGACCGGCGCCGTCGCGCTCACCGAACTGCCCCTGCTGCCCGAGCCGGTGGCCACCCACGCCCCCGGCGCCCTGCTCGCCCCGATGCCCGGCACGGTCACCCGCACCGGCGCCGAGCCCGGTGAACGCGTCACCGCCGGGCAGCCGCTGCTCTGGCTGGAGGCGATGAAGATGGAGCACCGGATCAGCGCGCCCGCCGACGGCGTGCTGGCCGAACTCCGCGTCGCCGTCGGCCAGCAGGTCGAGCCCGGCACCCTGCTCGCCGTGGTCGAGAGCTGACCCACCCATCCGACTGTCCCCGCACGGAAGGACCACCCTCATGTCCGCGTCCGCACCGCTGCCCAGCACCGTCGAACCCGAGGAACACCAGGCCCTGCGCCGGGCGGTGGGCGACCTCGCCCGCAGCTTCGGCCCCGAGTACTTCCGCCGCAAGGCGCGGGCCGGCGAGCCGGTCGAGGAGCTCTGGGCGGCCGCGGGCAAGGCCGGCTACCTGGGCGTCAACCTGCCCGTCGAGTACGGCGGCGGGGGCGGCGGCATCGCCGAACTCGCCATCGTCCTGGAGGAGTTGGGTGCCGCCGGCGCCCCCTTGCTGATGATGATCGTCTCCCCGGCGATCTGCGGCACCGTGATAGCCCGCTACGGCACTCCGGAGCAGCGGGACCGCTGGCTGCCCGGCCTGGCCGACGGCACCCGGCTGATGGCCTTCGGGATCACCGAACCGGACGCCGGCTCCAACTCCCACCGGATCACCACCACCGCCCGCCGGGACGGCGGCGACTGGCTGCTGACCGGCCGCAAGGTCTTCATCTCCGGTGTGGACCAGGCGGACGCCGTGCTCTTCGTCGCCCGCACCGAGGACGCCCGGACGGGGCGGCTGAAGCCCGCGCTGTTCATCGTTCCGCGCGACACCCCCGGCTTCGAGTACCGGGCGATCCCGATGGAACTCGTCACCGCCGAGCGGCAGTTCCAGGTCTTCCTGGACGACGTCCGGCTGCCCGCCGACGCCCTGGTCGGCGCCGAGGACGCCGGGCTCGACCAGCTCTTCGCCGGCCTCAACCCGGAGCGGGTGATGACCGCCGCCTTCGCCCTCGGCCTGGCCCGCCAGGCCCTGGACATCGCCACCGACTACGCCCGGACCCGCACCGTCTGGGACGCCCCGATCGGCGCCCACCAGGCCATCGCCCACCCGCTGGCCCAGTGCGCGATCGAGATCGAACTGGCCCGCCTGATGACCTCCCGGGCCGCCCAGCTCTACGACCTCGGCCACGACCAGGCCGCCGGCGAGGCCGCCAACATGGCCAAGTACGCCGCCGCCGAAGCCGCCTGCCACACCGTCGACCAGGCCGTCCACACCCTCGGCGGCAACGGCCTCACCCAGGAGTACGGCCTCGCCTCCCTCCTCACCGCCACCCGCGTCGCCCGGATCGCCCCGGTCAGCCGCGAGATGATCCTCAACTACGTCAGCCAGCACACCCTCGGTCTCCCCCGCTCGTACTGACCCCCTGCCCGGGGTGTCCTCGGCCCGGCCGGAGGCACCCCTCAGCGGTCGGCCCGACGGACGAGGACGTGGATCGCATCGGGATCCCTTCCGCAATCGCGCGCGGCGTGGCGTCCTCTCCGGAGGCTGAGGTCAGAGCGGGTGGATGCGGATCATCACCTGGCGGGGCCAGCGGTCCAGGCCGTGGGCGGCCTCCTCGGCGCGGATGGCGCGCTGACCAGGGGTCAGGTCGGCGTCGGGGACGGGGTGGAAGCCGCAGCGGGTGTAGTAGGGGGCGTTCCAGGGGACATCGGTGAAGGTGGTGAGGGTGAGGGCGGGGAGGCCCTCGGTGGTGGCGCGGGCGGCGGCGTGCTCGATCAGGGCGCGGCCGAGGCCGCGGCGGGCGTGCGAGGGGTGAACGGAGACCTGTTCCACGTGCAGGTTGCCGTCCACGTGCTCGGCGAGCAGGTAGGCGACCGGCCGGTCGTCCTCGGGGTCGGTGGCGACCCAGGCCAGGCCGGCGGCCCGGTACCGTTCCAGCCGGTCGAGCGGGAACGGTTCGTCGGAGGCCACCTCGTCCATCCCGACGTCGGCGAAGAGTCGGCCCGCGGCCACCTCGATCTCCTGGAGCAGGGGCAGTTCCTCGGGGCGGGCGTCTCTGATCGGCATGACCGCATTCTGGCTGGTGGGGCACCGTCAGGGCGAAGGCATTTGCCCGCCGCCGGGCCCTGCCCCGAAGATCGGACCGTGTCCGACACCACGCCCGACCTCGACGACTACGCCGCCCTGTGGACCACCGACCGGGACCACTGGCAGTTGGAGCGCGCCGGGAGCGGCTACCTCCCGCTCAGCAAGGGCGCGAACCCGTACTACCTGGTGACCTGTCACGAGGAGCTGGCGGAGCGGATCGTGGCCCGGATGCTGGCCGCCGGCGTCGAGGTGGTGGACCCGTGACCGGTCCGTTCAGCGCGTGGCGGGGTCGTCTCGCTCGCGCAGTTCGTGGATGACGTTGACGAAGGCGCGGATCCGGGCGTTCTCGGCGGCGGTCAGCCAGAGCAGGCCATAGTCGATGGTCGGTGCGTCGCTGAAGGGGACGAAGACCACGCCCGGTCGGGTGTAGTAGGCCGCGCCGCGGGCCGCCACCACCGAGACGCCGCTGCCGACGCTGATGTGCGCCAGCACCTCCTGCCAGTAGGTGATGGGTGCGCCGTGCGGGATCGGCCGCCCGGACGGGGTGCGTGTCGGGTAGTGGTACTCCAGCCAGTGGTCCGGGATGTTCCCGGCCATCGGGAGCAGCACGGTGTCCGCGAGGTCCTCCAGGGAGATGCTCGTGCGCCCCGCGAAGGGGTGGGAGGCCGGGACCATCAGCGCCCGGGGCTCGGAGAAGACCAGCGGACCGACGGTGATGTCCGGCTCGCGGACCGGGAGTTCGGTGAGCTGGAGGTCGAGTTCGCCCGCGCGCAGCGGCCCGTACGGGTCCCCGAGCTGGGCCTCCCGGATCCGCACCTCGCAGTCCGGGTACCGGGAGCGGAACACCTCGGCGGCCCGGACCACCAGGTCGCCGCACCAGAGCGCGGAGTACCCGACGCCGAGCGTCCCGGTGATCCCGCGCGCCGCGACGATCGCCTGTGCCAGCCCGGCCCCGATCTGCTCGTAGGCCGGCCGCAGGTCGTCGCGCAGCCGCACGCCGAGCGCGGTGAGCCGGACGTCCCGGCTGGTCCGCTCGAACAGCGGGGCCCCGACCTGCCGTTCGAGCTTCTTGATGGTCTGGCTGATGCGTCCGGTGCTGACGCGCAGCCGCTCGGCGGTCCGGCCGAAGTGCAACTCCTCCGCCAGCGTCAGGAACGCCTCCAGCTCCATTCTCTCCAGCACTGCTCCCCCTCCGTCCGACGATCCGTCAGGGAACGCTAGCCGCTGGGCCTCCGGCCCCGTTGAGCGGGGCTAAACGGTCATGGCGGGGATCGTCGTTGATCGTCCCGGCCGCGACCCGACAGGCTGGGGACCGTTCCGCAGCGCCGCCGACTCCTCCGGCGCCGCACACCCCTACCCACCCTTCCGGGAGCACACCCATGCGACTGACCGTGACCACCTTCGTCTCCCTCGACGGCGTCCTGCAGAGCCCCGGCGGGCCCCAGGAGGACCCCTCCGACGGGTTCGGGCTCGGCGGCTGGCTGGTGCCGTACGTCGACGAGGGCTTCGGCGGGATCGCCGGCCCCTGGTTCGACGACGCCGACGCCTTCCTGCTCGGCCGCCGGACCCACCAGCTGATGGCGGCGCACTGGCCGCTGGTCACCGACCCGGCCGACACCGCCGCGACCAAGCTCAACTCCCTGCCCAAGTACGTCCCGTCCACCACCGGGCAGGTCGCCGACTGGGCCGGGACCCAGGTCCTCACCGGCGATCTGGCGGCCGAGGTGACGGCCCTCAAGCAGCTGCCGGGCCGGGCCCTCCAGGTGCACGGCAGCGGGCGGCTGGTCCAGTCGCTGCTGGCCCACGACCTGGTGGACGAACTGCGGCTGCTCACCTTCCCCGTGGTCCTCGGCCGCGGCAAGCGCCTCTTCGAGCCCGGCACCGTCCCGGCCGCCTGGCGCCTCACCGACGTCCGCTCCACCCCCGCCGGGGTGATCGGCCACACCTACGCCTTCGCGGGCCGCCCCGCCGCCGGTGACATCGGCATCGACGCGGACGGCCGCGAAGAACTCCTCTCCGTCTCCTCCTGAAAGGCCCCACCGCACCGTGCGCACTCTCACCGCAGGCTTCTTCGTCTCCCTGGACGGCGTCGTGGAAGCCCCCTACACCTGGCACTTCCCCTACCTGAGCGACCAGGTCACCGAGGCCGTCATGGGGATGACGGCCAAGGCCGACGCCATGCTCTTCGGCCGCCACACCTACCAGGAGTTCGCCTCCCACTGGACCGCCCAGCCGGACGACGACCCACTGGCCTCGCACCTCAACTCCATCGCCAAGTACGTCGCTTCGGCCACCCTGGAGAAGGCCGACTGGCAGAACACCACCTTGCTGGGCCCCGAGGGCCTGGCCGGGCGGATCACCGAGCTGAAGCAGCGGACCGGCGGCGACATCGCGGTCTCGGGCAGTGCCACCCTGGTCCGCTGGCTGCTCGCCAACGAACTGCTGGACGAACTCACCCTGCTGGTCCACCCGGTGGTGCTCGGCACCGGCGCACGCCTCTTCGAGGGCGCGCTGCCGCGCCGGGCCCTGACCCTGGCCCGCTCGGCCACCCTCGACAACGGCACCCTCCACCTCACCTACCGCACCGCCTGAGCCGCGGGTCAGGCCCTCACCGGCTCCAGGCGCAGCGTCCGGCTCCGCCACGGCACCGGCTCGGCCGGGCCGAACCAGAGCCGGACGTCCTCGCCGGTCCGGACGGGCAGGCGGGGGAAGTCGTTCTCCGCGTGCTCGGTGCGGTGCAGGGCGTGGCCCGGCCCCAAGTGCCGTGCGGCGTAGGCGTCGAAGGCGGCCGCGTCGGTGGGGTGGCAGACGGTCGCGAGCACCTCACCGGCGCCCGGGGCGGGTGCGAAGCCGGGGCCGCGCAGCAGCAGCACGTCGTCGCTGTCCAGCATCGTGGCGTTGGCCTCCTCACGGTGCTGCTCCCAGACCGGGCCGGTGTAGAAGGCCTCCAGCGCGCGCCGACGGTGCGCCATGTCGGGGAACGCGCGCATCCAGACGAAGCGGTCCGGGTCGTCCAGGTCGCGGAAGCGCCCGCCGAGGGTGATGCCGACCGCCTGCTGACCGGTCACCAACTCGCGCTCGAACAGCTCGATCAGCGTCTCCCGGGCGCCGGGGTGCAGGGTGTACTGCCGGAGTTCGACGATGCTCACGCCTCGGCCTTCCCGGTGCGGGTGAAGTCCATGGTCCAGTTGAGTTCCCAGGTGCGACCGTCGTCGGTGGAGAACTCCTGCTCCCAGCGGGCCTCGTCCGGGCCGAGCCGGTGCCAGGCGAAGTGGACGCGGATCGGCCGGCCGTCGTAGGCGTCCTCGCCGTGGAAGTCGCCGCGGGCGCCGGTGAAACCGCCGACCACCGGCGGGTCCAACCGGCCCGTGCGGCTGTCGGACCAGAAGATCGACCACCGTCCGGCCTCCCGGTCGAACAGTCGCAGGGTCACGCCCTGCCGGCCGAGGGTGGGGAAGGTGATCTCCTCGATGTTGCCGGCGCCGTCGAACAGCGGCCGGACCACTGCGTGTCCGGGGAACTCCTCCCAGGTGCCGGAGGCCGGGTCGAGGGGTGCGGTGAGACGGCGGTTGGCCACGTCCCAGGAGCCGTGCAGGAAGTCGAAGTCGTCCATGCGCCGCAGGCTAGGGCCGGTCCGCTGACATCCTCTGTCAGTGGAAGGGCGGAGACTGTGCGGCATGCGTGCGAGCCGCCTGGTGACCCTCCTCCTCCTGCTCCAGAACCGGGGCCGGATGACGGCCCGTCAGCTGGCCGAGGAGCTGGAGGTCTCCGTCCGCACGGTCTACCGGGACGTCGAGGCACTCGGCGCCGCCGGCATCCCGCTGTACGGTGCGGCCGGGCACGCGGGCGGCTACCGACTGGTCGACGGCTACCGCACCAGGCTCACCGGACTGACCGCGGACGAGGCGCAGGCCGCGTTCCTCACCGCGCTCCCCGGCGCCGCCGCCGAACTCGGCCTCGGCGAGGCGCTCGCCACCGCCGAGCTCAAGCTGCGCGCCGCCCTCCCGGCCGAGCTGCACGCGTACGCCGAGCGGGTCAGGGAGCGCTTCCTGCTCGACGCCCCCGGCTGGTACCGCGACGCCGACGACACGCCCCACCTGGTCGCGGTCGCCGCCGCGGTGTGGGCACGGCGGGCGGTGCTGCTGCGGTACCGGCGCTGGCGGGCGCCGGAGGAGATCGAGCGGCGGGTGGAGCCGTACGGGCTGGTCCTCAAGGCCGGCCGCTGGTACCTGGTGGCCGGCGGACCCTCCGGGATCCGCACCTACCGGGTCGACCAGGTCCTCGACCTGCGGCCGCTGGAGGAGTTCACCGTCCCGGACGGGTTCGACCTGGCCGGGTACTGGCGCGGCTACCTGGCCGACTTCCGGGCGCGGCTGCACACCGGGGAGGCCCTGGTGCGGCTCACCCCGCAGGGCGCCCGCCGGCTCGGCGTGCCGTCCTCGGGCGACGGCTGGACGGAGGCCCGGGTGCCCATCGAGTCGATCGACCGCGCCCACGGGGAGTTCCTCCGGCTGGGCACCGACGTCGAGGTCCTGGCGCCGGCCGAGCTCCGGGACCGCATCGCCGGGACGGTGCGCACCCTGACCACCCGTTACGGGGGCTGACCAGGCAGGGAGCGAAGGGGCGGGCACGGGATTAATCCGGTGCGCGGGGCGCGGTCAGCCCCTACGGTGTGCGCCATGACCGCCAGCGCCGCCTCCGCCCACCCGTATCCGCCGCTCAACCTGCGGGTAACCACGCCCCGCCTCGAACTCCGGGGAGCCACCGACGAGTTGCTGGAGCAGCTGCTCCCGGTGGTCCGCGCCGGCGTCGCCGACGAGCCGCCGTACCCCTTCGACGACCCGATGTCCCTCTACCTGGACGGGCCGGACCGCGAGTGGGCCTGGATGCGGGGGATCTGGAACGGCCGCGCCCAGGTCAACGAGAGCTTCTGGCGGCTGTACTTCGTGGTCGTCGTCGACGGCGAGGCCGTCGGCATGCAGGACGTGTTCGGCACCGACTTCGCCACCTTCGGCACGGTCGGCACCTTCTCCTGGCTGGGCCCGCAGGCCCGGGGCAAGGGCCTCGGCAAGGAGATGCGCCAGGCCGTCCTGCACCTCGCCTTCGAGGGCCTCGGCGCCCAGGAGGCCACCAGCGAGGCCTTCTTCGACAACCTCGCCTCCAACCACGTCTCCGAGGCCCTCGGCTACACGCCCAACGGCACCGGCTGGGCCACCCGCCTCCTCGAACCGGCCCCCCTCCACCGCTGGCGCCTCACCCGCGACCGGTGGACCGCCCACCGCCGCCCCGACATCACCCTCACGGGCGTCGAAGCCTGCCTCCCCGTCCTCGGCATCACCTCCTGACTTCCGTTTCCGGAACGGGAGTTCTCCTTCAGGAGGTTCAGCGATCGCCGTCTGGACCGCCACCGACCCGCTGGGTCACGATGAGCGGCATGACGGGGAACGGCTCGACACCACCGCCCGACGATCCACCGGGTACCACGCCGCCGGCCGGCCCGAACTGGGCCGCCGTCGGCGCACTCGCGGCTGCGGCGGCGGCCGTGGTGGCCCTGGTGGCCTACCTGCTGCCACCTGCCCCGTCACCGCAGGCTCCTCCGGTCCCGGTCGTCCGCAGTCCCACCCCGGCACCGGACCGGCCCTCGCCCTCCCAGCCGGATCCGCCCGCCCCGACCGAGCCGTCGTCGCCGAGCCCGACACCGTCGCCGCCCGGCCAGAGCCCGACGCCGAGTCCGTCCCGGACTGCCACCACGCCGCCACCACCCACGCGCACACCCCCGCACACACCCGCGCCGATCAGCCCGGTACCGGAGCCGCCGCTGCCGACGCTCCGGGCCGGTGGCTGCGACGAGGGGGAGGCCGCCCTGGCCCGGTTCCGGAAGAACGCCGGAACGACCCGCAACAGCCAGGCCGCCGCCGCCCTCCAGGCCCGGGACGATCTGATGGCGGCTCAATTCGGCGCCGACCGGAGCGACATCTCCTCGGCCCTGCGGCAGCTGGCCTCCGACTTCTCGGCGCTGCGCTCCCGGCTGATCGGCGAGATCATGGACGACCCCAACGAAGTGCACGCCTGGATAGACTCGGACACCAAGGACTTCAGAGCATTCTGCAGTTGACGCTCCGACCGACACCGGAGCCGGAGCCGGAGCCGGTCGGGAGCCGATCGGGAGGTCGAGCACATGCCGGACGGACTGGACGAGCTGTGCGCGCGGGTGCTGGCGGAGCACGGCTGTGCCTCGGTCTCGGTGGCCGTGGCCGAGGGCGACGAGGTGGTCCTCGCCCGGGCGTACGGCTTCGCGGACGTGGCCTCGCGCCGCCCCGCCACCCCGGGCACGGTGTACGGACTGGCGTCCGTCACCAAGGCGTTCACCGCCACCGCCGTCTGCCTGGCCGCCGACGAGGGCCTGCTCGACCTCGACGCCCCGACCTCCGGTGCGTACGGACCGACCGGGCCCACCCCGCGTCAACTCCTGCTCCACCGTGGCGGTTTCCCCGCGTTCTACACCTTCCACTACGGCGCGGGACCGCTCCCGATCGAGATCGAGCGCTACCGCGCCCCGCTCCGCGAGCCCGGCACCGAGTTCGAGTACTCCAACATCGGCTACCAGGACCTCGGCCGGCTCCTCGAATCCGCGACCGGCCGGCCCCTCGGCGACCACCTGCGCGAACGGATCGCCGAACCCCTGGGCCTGAGCGACTTCGCCTTCGGCGCCGCGTACACCGGCCCCGGCCCCGTCGCCACCCGCTACTCCGCCGGCGGCCACGCCTACCCCACCTGCCGCACCGGCCATCCCGCCGCGACGGCCGGCTGGGCCACCGCCGCCGACGTCGCCCTCTTCGCCCGCACCGCCTCCCGCCTGCTCAAGCCCTCCACCCTCGCGGCGATGAACGAGGCCCCCGCCATCAACGAGCACACCGGCTATGGCTACGGCCGCCTCGTCTCGCACGGCCCCGGCCCGGTGGTGCACAGCCACGGCGGGGGCATGGGCGGCGTCGCCGCGATGATGATCGACGCTCCCGAACGCGAACTCTCGCTCGCCGTCCTGACCAACTCCACCGACAAGGCGGCCCGCGACGCCGTCGTCCGCCACCTCGCCGAGGCCCTGGTCCCCGGTTTCCGTCCCACCCAGCTCGACACCGCCGCCGAGACCCCCCGTACCGTCACGCTCCCCCAGGGCACCTGGTCCGGCGAGATCACCACCCCCGAGGGCGGGCTCCCCCTCCGCCTCCACCTCCTGGGCCCCACCCGGGCCGAGATCCAGCTGGCCGACGCCCCACCCGTGACCACCGCGGCCACCGCCTCCGACCGCTGGGACCTGCGCGCCACCGCGGCCCTCCAACTCCCCACCCGGGACGCCCGCCTGAACAGCCCCCACCTCGGCCTTGAACTCCGCCTCCGCGAGGACACCCTCACCGGCCGGGCCATCGCCTACAAGCCCGGCGACCAGGAGGGCTTCCTCGGCTCCTACCTCCCCCACCCGTGCACCCTGCACCGAACTACCCGACGCTGACGCCTGCCGGCCGTCGCACCCAGCGCAGCACCAGGACGCTCGCCAGCGCGGCCAACGCACACCAGGTGGAGACGAAGGCGGTCCGCCACAGCACCGCGCAGAGGACGGCGGCCGCCGCGACCCACCAGCCCAGCCGCCGGAGCTCCGGCTCCGGGTTGAGCAGCAGCGGGCCCAGGGTGGCCACGAGGTAGGCCGCGAGGAGCAGCGGGGCGAATCGGATGCCGACCGCGTACTCCAGGGTGTGGCCGTCCACCGTCGCCGTGACGGGGCCCGCCAGCACCGCCACCGTCAACGGGACGGCGGTGGCCAGGCCGAGCACCACGAAGCCGAGCAGCCGGCGGGGGCGGCCGGCGGCGCACCAGGCGCCGACCGGGACCAGCACGGCCAGCAACGGCATGGCGATCAACGCCCATCCGACCCGGGCGAGCCCGGCGGCACCGGTGCCGACCCGGCCCTCCTCGCCGAACCACACCACCGCCTCGACGAGTTGGTGCAGGCCGAGGACGAGCGGCAGCGCCGCCAACGGCAGCTGACGGCGGTGCCGCACCCCGCTCAGACACACCACCCCGAGACCCGAGACGGCCGCGCCGATCACCAGGTCCGCCTGCGCGCTCCAGCACATCGCTCGGTCCGTGCCTACCCGGACACCTCCGGTCCGGCCGGTCGCTCCGGGGGAGGGTCCACGACGGGGGTGGTCGCGCGCACGGTGCTGCTCCGTTCGGTGGCGGGCGAAAACGGCCTGCGCGCCCGACTATCCGTCAGCACGCCCGCCCGCAGGTCCGTCGACGTCGCCCGACGCCGCCGAATCACCCGGCCGGACCTGGCCGGACCTGCTCCCACCGGACGCGGCGCAGCCCGAGGTCGTCCATCAGGTACGCCGCGTCGCTCCCCCGGACACCGCCCGCCACCGCGATCGCCTCCACCTCGGCCAGCAGGCGCTCGCGCTCACCGGCGGGCAGCTGCCCCAGCCAGTGCACGATGCGCGGGAACTCCATGTCCAGGTTGGCGAAGTCGAGCGAGAGCAGGAGCGCGCGACGCACGTTCTCGTACGTCGCCGGCTCCGTGCCCTCGCGGGCGTCCCCGCCGCTCCCCCGATCGATCATGGGCCACACTGTACGGCCCCCTCCACCAGGCCGCGGAAGCGGCGCAGGGAGCGGGCCGCCAGCGGGTCGGTGAGCGGGCGCAGGGCGGCCGAGGCCGGACCGGCGGCGGGGAGGCGGAAGGCACCGAGGAAGGCGAAGCGGGTGCTGGTGGCGGACTCGGGGTGGGCGGCCATGCCGCCGAGCAGGAAGCGGCTGCGCATCAGGCACCAGCCGGGCGTCAGTTCGAGGTCGAAGCGCGCGCGCAGGCGGGTGTGGCCGGTGACCAGGAGGGCGGCGCGGGCGGCGCCCTGAGGGGGCGTCAGGCGGGCCGTGCGGATGTCCGGGAGCCACTGCGGCATGGTGCGCTCCAGGTCGGCCGCGACCGACCAGACCGTCTCGAACGGAGCGTCGATCACCGTCTCGCGGACCGCCGCGCCCGGAGTGGTGGCCGCGACCACCCGCAGGCGCCGGACCGGGTCGAAGTCGGCCACCGGCCAGGGGGTTCCGTTCACTGCTGCCACGCCCTTCGGAAGCTGAGCCGGGCCCGGGAGAGCCGGGACTTCACGGTGCCGGCCGCCACGCCCAGCAGGTCGGCGGTGGAGCGCTCGTCCAGACCCTCCAGGTCCCGGAGCACCAGGACGGCCCGGTGCTCGGGCGTCAGTCGGGCGAGCACGTCCTCGATGTCGGTGGCGAGCTGCGGGTCGCCGGGGCGCGGGAGTTCGGAGAGGTCGGCCGGTACGCAGCGTGCCGTCCGCCGCACGTGCCGCACCGCCTCGCGGACGGCGATCGCCCGGACCCAGCCGAACAGGGCCGCGGGCTCCTTGAGTTGGCGCAGCTTGCGGAAGACGGCGATCAGCGCCTCCTGGGTCGCGTCCGGTCCGTCGTCGAGGGCGATCGGGCCGCACAGGCGCCGCACGTACGGCGCGACCAGCTCCAGCAGCTCGCTCACCGCCAGCTGATCGCCGCGCTGCGCGGCGCGGACCAGTTCGGCGAGACCTGCTGCCTCGCCCGGGGTTTCGGGACCATCCACATCCGACTCAGAGGCGGCCCGCGGCACGGACGTTCCACCCCTCCCGTGTGACCCTCGCCACAGGAACCTCCGCCTCCTCCGCGCGCTCCCTCCGGGTCGACGCACCGTCACCACCCCGAAGGAGCAACCTCAATGGACACCCGCACCCGCACCAACCCCCGCACCGCCGCCCGCGCCGTGGCCGCCGTGCTCGCCGCCGACGCCGCGATCCACCTCTACTGGACCACCGGCCGCACCTGGCCCGCCCCCGACCGCGCCACCCTCTCCCACCTCGTCCTCAACGCCGACGTCCCCTTCACCCCGCGCGTCCTGCTCCCCCTCGCCACCGTCCTCCTCTGCGCCGCCACCCTCCTCCTCACCCGCACCGGCCACCTCCCCACCCTCGCCCGCCGCCTCCCCGCCCCGCTCCTCCACCTGGCCCCGTACGCCGTCGCCACCGGCCTCCTCCTCCGCGCCCTGGCCGGCCTCGTCTGGATCACCGGCCTCGGCAGCTCCCCCGCCGACACCTTCTACTGGCTCAACCTCGCCCTCTACACCCCCCTCTGCCTCCTCTGTGCCGCCGCCACCTGGACGGTCGCCCGCAGCCGGACCTGACGACCGGGCCGCATACTGCGACCGAGGACGGACCGAGCGCACCGGAGTGATCCCCCGTGACCGAGCACACCGCCACCCCAGACCGGACCGTGGGCGTCGACCTGGCGACCGCAGCAGCCCGCACCGCCACCGCCGTCGTCCGGTGGGAGGAGGACCGGGCGGTGGCGGAGGTGCCGCGCGTCGGATGCGAGGACGAGGAGCTCCTGGCGCTGCTCTCGGGGCTCGGACCGCACGACCGTGCCGGGATCGACGTCCCCTTCGGGTGGCCCATCGCATTCGTGGAGGCAGTCGGCGCGCATGCGCGGGGCGAACGGTGGCCCGGGCAGGGCGGGCGCGACGAGCACTACCGGGCCATGCGTGCCCGTGCCTGCGACCGGCACGCGGCCGAGGCGCTGAAGGCCCACCGCGGCCGCGGTCCGCTCTGCGTCTCCTTCGACAGGCTCGGTGCGGTGGCGGCCCGTTGGGCGTTCCTGGCGGACCAGCTGGCTTCGCGCGGCCAGGCCGTCGCGCGGGACGGCAGCGGCGCCGTGGTCGAGGTCTATCCGGCCGGGGCCCGCGCCGTCTGGGGGATCGGCGGCGTCAGGTCGGTGCGCGGCCTCACCGGCGCGGCCGCCCCGTGGCTGGTCTTCGCGCCTGGCGCCGAGGAGCGCTACGCCGCGAGCGAGCACGCCTTCGACGCGTTGATCGCCGCCCTCGTGGCCCGGTCCGTCGCGCTCGGCCGGACGCTGCCGCCGAGGACCGAAGAGCAGCTGCGCCTCGCCCCCGTCGAGGGCTGGCTCCACCTGCCGGGCCCCCTGGATGACCTCGCCCCACCCTCCCGGCCTGGGCGTTCGCGGTCCGTGGCGTAGGGTTCCGGTACGGAATCCGCTCCTCCGAAGGGACCCTCAGCATGGCGACCGCGCCCACCAACGGACCGACCGTCAGCTCCGGGGCGGCGGGGATCGGGCGGTTCGGGTGGGGGACGGCGGCGGTCGGGCGGCCCGGGTACATCAACCTGGGGCGGGAGGCCGACCTGCCAGCCGGGCGGAGCGTGGAGGCGCTGCGGGAGCGGACGCACGGGCTGCTGGACGCGGCCTTCGCGGCGGGCGTGCGGTACCTGGACACGGCGCGGTCGTACGGACTGGCGGAGCAGTTCCTCGGGGAGTGGCTGGCGGCGCGGCCGGAGGCGGCGGCCGAGGTCACGGTGGGGAGCAAGTGGGGGTACACCTACACCGCGGACTGGCGGACCTCCGGGGTGCCGGTGCACGAGGTGAAGGAGCACTCGCCCGAGGTGTTCGACCGTCAGGTCGCCGAGAGCCGGGCGGTGCTGGGCAGGCACCTCGACGTCTACCTGATCCACTCCGTCACCCCGGACAGCCCCGCGCTCACCGACACCGCCCTGCACGAGAAGCTGGCGGCGCTGGCCGCCGAGGACGTCCGGATCGGCCTCTCCACCAGCGGCCCCGCCCAGGCGGCGACCGTCCGGGCCGCCGCCGAGGTGACGGTGGCGGGGCAGCCGCTGTTCTCCGCCGTGCAATCCACCTGGAACGTGCTGGAGCCCTCCGCAGGCCCCGCCCTCCAGGAGGCCCACGCCGCCGGCTGGCTGGTCGTGGTCAAGGAGGGCATGGCCAACGGCCGCCTGGCCGGCCGCAACGCCACCGGCCCCGACACCGCCGCACTGCGCACCCTCGCCGAGCGGACCGGCCACCCCACCGACGCCCTCGCCCTCGCGGCCGTCGCCGCCCAGCCCTGGGCCGACCTCGTGCTCTCCGGCGCGGCCACCACCGCCCAGCTCGCCTCCAACCTCACCGCCGCCGAGCTCCCCCTCTCCCCCACCCAGCTCGCCACCCTCACCCCGCTCACCGAACCCGCCGAGCAGTACTGGCGCACCCGCGCCGCCCTCCCCTGGTCCTGATCCGCGGCCACCCCTCTGCTACGGTCGGACGGCCGGCCGCGGGACTCCGGTGCGACTTCCGGAAACTACCTCTAAAGCAGTGATTCGCAGTTCGCGCCCCCATTCCCCGGCCGGCCCCTGACCCGAGGCACCAGCGACGAGGACGAGCCACCGTGGAGACGTACGGCGACCTGGTAGCCGCCGATGACGTGCTGCTCTTCGTCAATGCCGCGATCACCGCGACCGGCCGTCGTGAGTTCCACTCCGACCAGGCCGAGCAGCAGCTCTCGCTGGCCTTCCTGCACGAGTACATGCTCGTCAACTACCGGGGCCCGTACGCCGCTTCGCTCGCGCTCGACATCAACGACCACAACGCCGCGCTGATCGTGCGCCACCTGCTGGAGACCGCGAAGGAGGCCACCGAGGAGCAGCGTCGTACCGAGGGGCGGCTGATCGCGCGGCGGCTGGCACTGCTGCCGCCGCAGCGGGTCTACCGGCTGATCGGCGAGCTACGGCGGGCCAAGGTGAACAACCGCCGTACCCGGGCGATCCTGCGCGACTGGCTGGCCGCCCGGCCGGACCAGACGCTGGACGCGGTGAAGTACCGAGGCGGGCTGAAGCTGGCGCTGCGTCATCTGCACCTGCGCCCGGCCGAGGCGGAGACCGGGGACTTCCTGTTCACCAAGGCGGCCAAGGGCGCCGGGAGGTACCGGGCACCGCTGCTGAGCGCCTGGACCCGCGCGCACTACGAGCAGCCCGCGCTCTACGAGCTGCCGTACACCGTGGCGGAGGGCTTCGCGGCCAAGCACGGCATCCCGCGCGAGGTCTTCCTGCGGAAGATCGAGCCCCGGATGACCGCGCTGGAGCGGCTGCGCCTCCAGGAGTCGGCGCGCACCGCGGGCGCGTCGGAGGTGAACGCCGCCGACCTGTCCCGGATGTCACTGAACCGCCTGGCGGTGTACGCGCTGGGCCTGTCCGGCGCCGACCGGATCGCCCGCCGGGGCGAGCTGACCGGCGCCCTGCGCACCGCCGCGCGCCGCACCGCCGGTGCGCAGGCCGGGAGTTGGGGGAAGGTCGCGGCGGTGCTGGACGACAGCTTCTCCTCCTACGGCTCCGGGCAGCAGCGCCGCCGTCCGCTGGCCGCCGCGCTGGCCTGCCACTTCCTGCTGGAGGCGCTGGCGGGCGAGGGCGGCTACGCCGCCTTCTGGACCTCCGGCCGCACCGACGCGCTGCTGCTCCACCCGCTCGGGCCGACGCCGCTCGGACGGCGGATCGTGGACGCCCTCGACACCGCCCCCGACCGGCTGCTGATCGTCTCGGACGGGTGGGACAACTCGCCGCCGGGGATGGCCGCCGAGGTGCTGCGGGTCTGGCGCACCCGGCTGGACCCCGACCACCGCACCAGCGTCGTCCACCTCAACCCGGTGTTCGACGCCGAGAGCTTCGACGTGCGCCGGCTGGCGCCGACCGTCCCCACCGCCGGGCTCCGCGACGCGGCCGACCTGACCACGCTGGCGGAGTTCGCCCGGTTCGCCGAAGGCCGTACCGGCATCGGCGAGTTGACCGCCCACCTGGCACTGCGCACCGAGCGGTTCCTCGACCCCGGGCAGGCCCGATGAAGACCGAGCCGTTCACCCTCGACCTGGAGGGCCTGACCACCCGCCCGGCGCAGGTCTGGGGCGGGGTCCGCTTGGTCCCCCTGGTGCGCGAGGAGCCGATCACCGACCTGCGGCTGCGCCAGGAGCTGTACGGCGAGGAGGACGGCTGCGGCTGCGGCTGCGGCCGTGCCACGGTGGAGTGCGGCAAGGGCCTGTACACCTCCTACCTGCCGCACGGCTTCGTCGCCGACTGGACCAGGGACGGCACCCCGGCCGCCGCCTACGGCACCCAACTCGGCGGCTCCGCACCGGAGTCGGTCCCGCTGGAGCGCCGGCCGGGACGGCTCGCCAAGCGGGCCGACCGGACCCGGCTGCGTTTCCTGCCCCTGCACCTCGCACTGGAGGGGTACCTCGCACTGCACTTCGGCGGCCCCACCTTCGCCTGGCAGCAGTGGTCGGAGCGGGCGCTGCGGCACGGCCTGTCGCCGCGCGAGGAGGCGAGCTACAGCGGGGCGCACGTCAGCGGACTCGCCGACGCCCTGCGGGCGTTCGAGCTGCACCCCGGCCAGTGCGGCGTGCTGCTGTACGTGGCGGACGCGCTCGCCGCCGCCTTCGTGGTCCCGCATCCGGAGGACTACCGGGCCCTGCACCGCAGCCTGCTGCTGGACCTCTACGGCGAGCTGGTCTACCACTACGCGCTGCTCTCCGCCCCGGTCCCGGACTTCCGGGCCGACCTCGGCCGCTCCTCCGTCCGCTCCCTCGCCGAGCTGCGGGCGGCGGTGGACCGGCAGGAGCGCACCTGGGCCGAGTTCCACGACGCCACGATGGCGGACGGGCTGCTCGGTGCGGCCTACCGGAGCCGGACGGTGCGCCGGATGGACCGCTTCACCCTCTCCCGCTTCCTGCCCGAGTTCCGCCCCCGGCAGGAGAACCACATCGGCGAGGCGATCACCGACGAGCGGGGCCGGATCGCGTACCTGAAGACCTTCCGCCTCTCCGAGAGCCAGACCCGGCGCGGCCACCTGCTCGACACCCTGGCCGCCCACGACTGGCACCTGCCGCAGACCGCCGACAGCCTCGGCCTGACCGAGCACCAGCTCGGCCTGCGCCTGGAGTCGGCCGGCTTCGGGGCCCTGCTCCAGCAGCACGTCCTCGACCGGTACCGCAGCCAGGCCCGCGGCGAGACCCGCTGAATCCACTGGCGCGCCGCGCCCCGGAGGGGCTACGCTCCCCCACGATGATCACTCACTCCCTCTCCGGATGGGGGGTCTCGTCCACGTTCGGTGAGTGCTGATGGCCACTCACCCCGTGCGCGAGGACTCCTACCTCTCCCGCTGGCTGCGCGTGCGCGAGTACGCCGTGCCGCCCGTCATGATCGAGCGCTCCACCGCCCGCCGGGACGTCGGCGACTGGGCGGGCGCCTGTGCCGCCTCCCGTGTGGACGTGGACTTCGATCTGCCCACCGTGAACCGTGCCCTCGGCCGCGAGTTCACCGGTCAACTCCGTTCGGATCTGCGCCACCTGGCGCCCGACCTGCTCCGCTGGCACCTGCCGCGGACCGCCCCCGACGGCCTGCTGCGCGGCGGGCTGACGATCTCCCTGGCCCGCTACCGGCTGCCCGGACGTCCGGGCCCGGTCCACCTCGTCGCCCGTACCCCGCCCAGCTGGGCGGACGGCGGCCAGCGCTTCGCGCTCGCCCTCTGGGCGTCCAACGGCGACGTCACCGCCTCCGACCGGCGCCACCGCCACCGCCACCCGCACCGGTGCCCCGATCCGCGCTTCCGGCTCGACCTGCACCGGCACCTCTGGGACGCGCGCCGGGCCGGCGAGCTCCGGGAGCGGGCCGGATCGGTTCAACAGGCCTGTGTACCAGACGAGTTGGAGCCGTCCTACGCCGTGGACCGCTGGTGCGCCGAGGCGGCGCTGCTCCGGGAGGCCGAGGGCCGGCCGGAGCTGGCGGTGGTGGTCCGACTCGACACGAGACGCCGTCTGCTGCTGGAGCCGGGAGCCCGGCTCACCTCAGCCGGTCTCGACGAACTCCCGTGCGGTGTGGCGATGTTGACAGCTCGGGAAGCCGCCGGGCTGTCCGTGCTGCCCGACGCCGCCACCTGGACCGCGCCCGATCTGGAACTGCTGCGCAGCGGGGCGATCCGCCCGGAGCAGCTGCACCCCCTGGTGGCGGCGGCCTTGGCACCGGGCCACCCCGCCCCGCCGCGTGTCCGCCCGGACGGGCCCTCGGCACCGGCCCTGGTGGACTGTCAGGGCGCCCGGCACCGGATCGCCCTGGTGGACGGCACCCTCAGCCCGCTCGACCACGACCCCGCCGAGCTCCACCGGGAGCAGCTGCTCAGCGCGCTCGGCGGCACCCCGATGCCGTGCCTGCGCACCATCGAGCAGGCCCACCGCCACCCGGAGGAGCTGACGGGCGTCCGCGAACGCCTCGCCCACGGCGACAGCGCCGGCGCGCTGGCCGTGGTCGAATCGCTGCTCGGCCCCGCCGCCCTGCTCCCCGAGGGCCCGCTCCGCTCGGCGTTGGAGGCGGCGGCCGAACGGCGCGTCACCCACGGCCTCTACCGGGCAGGCCTGTTGGGCCTGGTCCGGGTGGCACCCGCGCGGCCCCGGCCGCCGAGGCCCCGGACCAGGTTCGTGTCAGCGGTGCCCCGGACCAGGCCCCGGCTCGCGACGTACCGCCGCTGACCCCTGCCGGTCTCCGCTTCCGGCCACTCGGCACCGGCCTGCCGCCGGCCGTCGCCACCCCCTGCCCTCATCTCCTCCTCTCCCCAAGGTGATCCGCCATGAACGAGCACGCCCCGATGCCCCAACTCGACGTCGCCGAGCAGCTGTTGACCCTGCTCGGGACCACCACCACCGAACCGCGCACCGACCCCCAGCTGGAGGCCCTGACCCTTGCCGTCGCCGCCGACCTGCCCGTCCTGCTCTGGGGCGAACCGGGCATCGGCAAGACCGCCGCGCTGACCCAGCTCGCCGAGACCCTCGACCTGCCGCTGACCACCGTGATCGCCAGCGTCCACGAGCCCTCCGACTTCTCCGGCCTACCGGTGCTCGGCGACGACCCGGCCGTCCAGAGCGTGCCGATGGCCCCGCCGGACTGGGCGGTCCGGCTGGTCCGGGAGGGCCGCGGGCTGCTCTTCCTGGACGAGCTCTCCACCGCCCCGCCGGCCGTCCAGGCCGCGCTGCTCCGACTGGTGCTCGAACGCCGGGTCGGTGCCCTCCGACTCCCGCCGGGGGTACGGATCGTGGCCGCCGCCAACCCCCGCGGCTCGGCGGCCGACGGCTGGGAGCTGAGCGCGCCGCTGGCCAACCGCTTCGTCCACCTCCAGTGGACGCACGACCACGAGGTGGTGGTGCGGGGCTTCGGCGGCACCTGGCCGCGCGCCGTGCTGCCGGTGCTCGACCCGGACGGGCTGCCGGAGGCGGTCGCCTTCGCCCGTCGGGCGGTCTGCACCCTGCTGACCGCCCGGCCGGAGCTGGTGCACCGGCTGCCCGAGGGCGAGAGCCGCCGGGGCGGGGCCTGGCCCTCGCCGCGCAGCTGGGAGATGACGCTCCGTCTGATGGCCTTCGCCACCGCCGCCGGGGCCTCCCGCGAGGTGCTCTCCATGCTGGTGCGCGGCACCGTCGGGGACGGGCCGGGGCTGGAGCTGCTCGCGAGCACCGAGCGGATGGACCTGCCCGACCCCGAGCTGCTGCTCGCCGACCCGGCGGCGGCCGAGCTGCCCCGGCGGGGCGACCTCCGGCAGGCCGTGCTGGACGGTGTGGTGGCGGCGGTGCGCAACCGGCCGACCCAGCAGCGCTGGGACGCGGCCTGGCAGCTGCTGGCGCTGGCCCTGGAGACCGGCGCGCCCGATCTGGTGGTGGTCCCGGCGAACACCCTGGCCGCGCTCCGCCGGGACGGCTGGACCGTCCCGGACACCGTCGAGCGGCTGGCCGGGACGGTCCGGCTCGCCCGCCGCGCGGACCAGCTGGCGCCCAAGGCCGCGGCCGGGGTGGGCCGGTGAGCACCGCACCCACCCCCGTGCCCGCTCGCGGGTCGGCACCGCCCGAGCCCGCACCGCCGAAGCCGAGGCCCCCGCAGCCACGGCCGACGACCGCCGCCGCTGCCGCTGCCGCCGTCCCGCAGACCCTGGACCGGGAGAAGCTGTTCACCGCCCGCCTGCACGCCGCCCGGGTCCGCCCCTACCTGGCCACCGCGCTGTTCGCCCTGCACGTGGTGGAGTCGCAGCGGGTGCCGACCATGGCCGTGGACTCGCACTGGCGGTGCTACGTCTCCCCCTCCTTCGTGGCGAAGACCTCCCTGGCCGACCTGGCCGCGGTCTGGGTGCACGAGGTCTCCCACCTCCTGCGCGACCACCACGGGCGCAGCGACCGCCACGCCCGCCGGCACGGCCTGACCGGCCCGGCCGAGCGGCTGCGGATGAACATCGCGGCAGACCTGGAGATCAACGACGACGCGTTCGGCGACGGCCTGGTCAGACCGGCGGGCGCCCTGACGCCCCGTCGGTTGAAGCTGCCGGAGGGGCAGCTGATGGAGGAGTACCTGTACTTCGTGGGGCTCGGGAAGCTCACCGAGCCGTGGGCCTGGCTGGACTGCGGCAGCGGCTCCGACGGGCTGGAGCGGGAGTGGGACCTCGGGCCGGACGGGGCGCACGGCCTCGCCGGGCACGAGCGCGACGCGGTGCGGTTCCGGGTGGCGGAGGGCATCAGGGCCGCGCAGGGGGACGTGCCGCAGGGCTGGCGGCGGTGGGCCGAGGAGGCGTTCCACCCGCCGCAGCCGTGGCGGCAGTTGCTCGGTTCGGCCCTGCGGGCCGCCGTCTCCGGCTCCGGTGCCGGCGAGGACTACACCTACGGGCGGCCGGCCCGGCGCTCGGCCGGCCTGCCCGGGGTGGTGCTGCCCAGCCTGCGCCGCCGCCCGCCCCGGGTCGCGGTCGTCATCGACACCTCGGGGTCGGTCAGCGACGCCGAGCTGGGCACGGCGCTGCTGGAGGTCGCGGCCATCGCCCGCGTGGTCGGCAACCGCCGGGACCAGGTCAGCGTGGTGGCCTGCGACGCGGCCGCCGGGGCCGCCCAGTCGCTCTGCGGCGCCGAGGGCCTCTCCCTGATCGGCGGCGGGGGCACCGACCTGCGGGCCGGCTTCGACCGCGCCCTGCGACTGAGCCCGCGCCCGGACGTCGTGGTGGTCCTGACCGACGGTCAGACCGACTGGCCGGCCGCGGCCCCGCCGGCGCGCACGGTCGTCGGCCTCTTCCCCCGCGACGCGCGCCCCGACGAGGACGACCCGGACTACGTCCCGCCGACCCCGCCGGCCTGGGCCCGGACCGTCCGCCTGGGCGGTTGACCGGGCCCGTCGAGGGTCACTCCCCGATGCGCTCGACGATCAGCTCGCACAGCTCGTGGGTCCGCAGCGCGTCCCGGGCGGAGAGCGTCTGACCTGCCCGGACGGCGTCGAGGAAGGTGGTCACCACCTGCTCGATCCCGCGCTGGCGGGCGACCGGGACCCAGTCGCCGCGGCGGCGCACGGTGGGCTGGCCGCGGTGGTCGATCACCTCGGCGAGGTTGTGGACCTCGCGCTTGGAGTCGGCACCGGAGACCTCGAGGACCTCCTCGGTGGAGCCGGAGAGGCGGTTCATGATGCCGAGCGCGGTGAAGCCCTCGCCGGCCAGGGTGAGCACCACGTGCTCGACCAGGCCTTCGCGGACCCGGGCCCGGACGTCCACGTGCTGGATCTCGCCGGGCACCAGGAAGCGCAGGGTGTCGACCACGTGGATGAAGTCGTCGTAGACCAGCGTGCGGGCGGCCTCCGGGAGGCCCTCGCGGTTCTTCTGCAGCACGATCAGGTCGCGCGGGCGCTCCTTGGCGAGCAGGTAGCCGGGCGCGTGGCGGCGGTTGAAGCCCACCATCAGCGAGCGGCCCTCGCGCTCGGCCAGGTCCACCAACTTCCGTGCGCCGTCCAGGTGATAGTCGAGCGGCTTGTCCACGTAGACGTCGATCCCGGCCTCCAGGAGGGTGCTCACGATCGGCACGTGCTGGTCGGTGCTGGCGTGCACGAAGGCGGCCCGCACCCCGCTGTCGATCAGCTCGCCGAGATCGGTGAAGCGCGGGGCGATCCGGTGGGTGTCGCCGATCCGGTCGAGCTTGGCCCGGTCCCGGGTCATCAGCTTCAGGTCGAGGCCCGGCAGGGCGGCGAGCACCGGGAGGTACGCCTTCTGCGCGATGTCCCCGAGCCCGATCACCCCGACCGGGATCGCGGTGACGGACTGACCGGCGGCGGGCTGGCTCATCGGCGGGCGCTCCTGTACGTCTGACGTCGGCTCACGGCCGCCGCCCCGGTGGGACCCGGCCACACCCGGCAGCATATTCCAGAGCCGCGACCGGGCCCCGACGCGGCCCGGCCCGATGCCCCGGCCACCCCGGCTGCCCCACCGCCCCGCCGTCCGAGGACCGCCCGACGGACCGTCAGTCCGTGCCGAGCCCCGCCACCGCCGCGCTCAGTCCGTGCCGAGCCCCGCCGCCGCCGTGGTCAGAGCGGCCAGCACCGGCTGCACCAGTGGGTGGCGCTCCGCGCCGGTCCGCACCGCCGCGAACACCTTGCGGGTGGCCAGCGCGCTGTCCACCGGCCGGACCTCGACCGCCTCCAGGTCCACCCCGCGCAGCGCCGAGCGCGGCACCAGGGCCACCCCGGCCCCGGCCGAGGCGAGCGCGACCACGGCGCGGAAGTCGTCGGAGGAGTGCACCAGGCGGGGCTGGAAGCCCGCGTACTCGCAGGCCAGCAGGACCACGTCGTGGCAGGGGTTGCCGGGGTAGGGGCCGATCCACGGTTCGGTGGCGAGCTCGGCCACCGGGACCGGGCCGGTGCCCTCGGCCAGCGGGTGGCCGAGCGGGAGCACCGCCTCGAAGGGCTCGGCGTACAGCGGCACCCTGGTCAGCCGTTGGTCGTCGGCGCGCGGCGCGCCCCGGTACTCGACGGCGAGCGCGATGTCGGCCCGGCCGTCCAGCACCATCGGCAGGCTGGCGTCGCCCTCCGCGTCCAGCACCCTCAGCCGCACGCCCGGTGCGGCCGTGGCCAGGTCGGCGATGGCGGGGGCGAGCACCAGGGCGATGCCGGTGGCGAAGGCGGCGACCGTGACCTCGCCGGCCGCGCCCTGCTGGTAGGCGGCCAGGTCCGCCTCGGCACGCTCCAGTTGGGCGAGCACCAGGTCGGCGTGGAGCAGCAGGATCTCCCCGGCGGCGGTGAGCCGCACTCCGCGGCCCTCCCGGGCCAGCAGGTGGTGTCCGGTCTCCTGCTCCAGCGCGGCGAGCTGCTGGGAGACGGCGGAGGGGGTCAGGTAGAGCGCGGCCGCGGCGGCCGTCACCGTCCGGTGGTCGGCCACGGCCCGGAGGGTCCGCAACCGTCTTGCGTCGATCACACCGCCATTCTGCCAGCGCCGAGCGCACGCTCCCGCCGGTCCGCGCGGCGCCCGTCCCTCCAGGCCGTCGCGTGCGCACCACCCGCCCCGCCACCACGTGATCTTCGTTACCAACCGCGGGCGGTTCCGTGACCACCTGACGGGTACTCAGTTGTCGGCGGACACTGCCAGAATCGTCCCGCGAAACCCGTCGCCGTGACCCGGTAGTGGGGACCGGCGCCGGTGTGTATCGTCACAACCCGCGATCGGACGCGTACCACCGCGCACCGACCGACCGTGCACGGAGAGCAGCTGGGGGGCAGCATCCATGGCCATCGACATACCGGGCGAGCTTCAGACCGTCATGCGACTGCTCGGCCTCAACTGGCCCGGGGCGAACGAGGACGAGCTGATCGAACTGGCCAACCAGCTGACCAAGTTGGCCTCCACCCTGGACAACGTCCAGATGGCCGGGGACAAGGCGCTGGCCGAGCTCGCCGAGGTCTACCAGGGCTCCTCCGCCGATCAGCTGGCCGCACTCTGGCAGACCATCTCCAAGTACTCCGGCATGGTGGTGGACGGCTGCGAGGCGGTGGCCACCGCGCTCAAGGGCGCGGCCCTGGTGATCGAGATCTGCAAGGGCCAGACCATCGTCCAACTGATCAACATCCAGGCGCAGTTGGCCGCCTCCTCGGCCACCTTCGGGCTGAGCACCGCGGCAATCATCGCGATGGGCCGGGAGATCATCGCGCGGCTGCTGGACGAGGCGGTGCAGCAGCTCGCCCAGGCGCTGGCCAAGCCGATCGCCGACCTGGCGGAGCTGGTGGTGGCCAAGGTGCTCACCCCCGGCGGGAGCACCGGCACCGGCAGCGGCTTCCGGGTGGACCCGACCGCGATGGCGGCCTGCGCCACGGTGCTGCGGCGGCACGCCGAGGACCTGGACTCCGCCGGCACCTCGTTCCGCTCCGTCGTGCAGGGCCTGGACGTCGGCAACCCCTCGGACGCCTTCGGCAAGCTGGCCGTCGCCATCGCCGAGCAGGTGGTGAAGACGATCGGCACCGAGGTCCTCAAGCGGATCCTCGGCTCCTTCACCGGCACCGCGGACAAGATGGACACGGTGGTCAGGAACCTCACCGAGAACGAGGACTCCCAGACCCAGTCCATGAACGGCGGCTACGCCCAGCTGGCCGGCGGCTTCGGCGCCGCGCCGGGCAGCCCCCGGCTGGCCGGCCTGGGCGCCGGCGCGGGCAGCACGACCGGCACCGCCCCGGCCGGTGCGGCCGGGGGTCCCTCCGGCGGTGGCCAGCGGGACCCCGGCCTGGCGGCCTTCGACGCGCTACGCCCCCGGCTGGGCGGCCTGCTCGGCGGCAAGGGCGGCGCGGGCGTCCACGAAGGCGGCAACGGCTCGCTCAACGTCCTCGGTGGAGTGCGCGGCGGAAAGCTGAACCCGAATGCGGGCCTGCCCGTGCGGAACGACGGGGAACGAGAAGCCGATCACGTAAACGCCCCGGTCCAGCAGCAGCTCGGCCAGCCGACCAGCCTGGGCCGCGTCTCCAATCATGACGGGGGCAATCGGGTGGGTGCCGGGAAGAACGTCGAAGCCGGCGTCGGTCATCCGGCCTCGGAACAGCGCGGTGTTGGCGGCCAGCCGGTCTCGCAGGTCCCCGGAATGCTCAATCAGGTCCAGCACGGTCAGGCTGGCGGCGGCAATCACGGGCGCCAGGGAGTTGGAGAACAGATACGGGCGGCTGCGCTGGCGCAGAAGCGCAACAATCTCGGCACGCGCCGAGACGTACCCGCCGGAGGCACCACCGAGCGCCTTGCCGAGCGTCCCGGTGATGATGTCGATCCGGTCCCGGACCCCGTGCAGCTCGGGCGTGCCGGCTCCGTTGGCGCCGACGAAGCCGACGGCGTGTGAGTCGTCGACCATGACCATCGCGTCGTAACGGTCCGCCAGGTCGCAGATCTCGCGCAGCGGGGCGATGTAGCCGTCCATCGAGAACACGCCGTCGGTGACGATCAGCCGGCGGCGGGCGTCCTGGGTGTCCTGGAGCTGCTTCTCCAGGTCGGCCAGGTCGCGGTTGGCGTAGCGGTGGCGGCGGGCCTTGGAGAGGCGGATGCCGTCGATGATGCTGGCGTGGTTGAGCGCGTCGGAGATGACGGCGTCCCGGTCGTCCAGCAGGGTCTCGAAGACGCCGCCGTTGGCGTCGAAGCAGGAGGAGTAGAGGATGGTGTCCTCCTGGCCGAGGAAGGCCGAGAGGCGGTCCTCGAGCTGCTTGTGCACGTCCTGGGTGCCGCAGATGAAGCGGACCGAGGCCATGCCGTAGCCCCAGCGGTCCAGCGCCTCCTTGGCCGAGGCGAGCACGGCCGGGTGGTCGGCCAGGCCGAGGTAGTTGTTGGCGCAGAAGTTCAGCACCTCGGCGCCGCCGGTCACCTTCACGGCGGCGTTCTGCGGGGTGCCGATGACCCGCTCCGGCTTGAACAGGCCGGCCTCGCGGATCTCGTCCAGGGTGGCGGCGATGTCGCTGCGGACGTTGTCGAACACGGGGGCTCCTAAAACCTGAGAGGTGGTCAGACGGTCCAGTCGAGGATGATCTTGCCGCAGCGGCCGCCGGCCGCCTCGTCGAACGCCGCCTCGAAGTCGGTGGCCGCGTACCGGCCGGTGATCACGGGGCTGAGGTCGAGGCCGCCCTCCAGCAGGACCGACATCGCGTACCAGGTCTCGAACATCTCGCGGCCGTAGATGCCCTTGATGGTGATCATCGAGGTGACGATCCGGGCCCAGTCCACCGCGAAGTCCTCGGCCGGCAGGCCGAGCATGGCGATCTTCCCGCCGTGCGTCATGTTGGCGATCATCGACTGCATCGCCTCGGGGCGGCCGGACATCTCCAGGCCCACGTCGAAGCCCTCGCGCATGCCGAGCTGCTTCTGCCCCTCCTCGATGGTGTGCTCCGCGACGTTCAGCGCCAGCGTGACGCCGACCTTGCGCGCCAGGTCCAGGCGGTACGGGGAGACGTCGGTGATCACCACGTTGCGGGCGCCGGCGTGCTTGGCGACGGCGGCGGCCATGATGCCGATCGGGCCCGCGCCGGTGACCAGCACGTCCTCGCCGACCATCGGGAAGGAGAGCGCGGTGTGCACCGCGTTGCCGAACGGGTCGAAGATGGCGGCAACGTCCAGGTCGACCGGCACCCGGTGCACCCAGACGTTGGAGGCGGGCAGCGCGACGTACTCGGCGAAGGCACCGTCCCGGTTGACGCCCAGGCCGATGGTGTTGCGACAGAGGTGGCGGCGGCCGGCCAGACAGTTGCGGCACTTGCCGCAGACCAGGTGGCCCTCGCCGCTGACCAGGTCGCCGACGGCGACGTCGGTGACGCCCGCGCCGATCTCGGCCACCTCGCCGACGAACTCGTGACCGATCGTCATCGGGGTCTTGATGGTCTGCTGCGCCCAGCCGTCCCACTTGCGGATGTGCAGGTCGGTGCCGCAGATCCCGGTCCGCAGCACCTTGATCAGCACGTCGGTGGGGCCGATCTCGGGCATGGGGACGTCGGTCAGCCAGAGCCCGGGCTCGGCCTTCTGCTTGACGAGTGCCTTCACGGCGACGGCTCCTGACGCACGGTGGGACGGATGCGGGCGTGCCGGTGCGGCCGGAGCACGGCTGTGGTCGCCGGGGCCGCGCGGGCACTGTGCAATCTGCCTGCTGAGCGCCGCTGGAGTCCATCGAGGAATTCTTAACGCCCGCCACAGCTCGGCTTCACGATCGTGCCCGAGGTGCGCTGCCGCAGGGCCCCGCCGTGCCGGGGATCACCCGGACGCCGTACTCCTCCTGCCACTCCGTCAGGTCCGGGCCGCCCGCACCGGTAGCACCTGCAAGCCCTTTTCTCTCCTTACCACCTCCTGCTAGGTTGGCGGTCCATGGATGATCTCCGCGAGCTGCCCGCCCTCCCCCTCACCCTGAGCGCCGGCCAGGCCCCCTGCGTCCCGCTGGACGTCCCGGCCAACGTCGCCACCGCCGCCGGGCTGGTCCGCCGGGCCGCTTCGGAGGGCTCGCGCCTGCTGGTCCTGCCCGAGCTCTTCCTCACCGGCTACGAGCTCCCCGGCATCACCGCCGCCCCCGACGCCCTGACCGTCCGCCAGGACGACCCCCGGCTCGACCCGCTGGCCGCCGCCTGCGCCGAGACCGGCACCGGCGTGGTGGTCGGCGGCCCCACCCGCCACCAGGAGACCGGCCAACTCCGCATCTCCGTCCTGGTGTTGGGCCGCGACGGACGCTTCGTCACCCAGTACGACAAGCAGCACTCGACCCCCAACGAGCGCGCCGCCGGCTTCTCCCCCGGCACCCACGGCTGCACCCTCGACCTCGACGGCTGGCGCCTGGGCCTCGGCATCTGCTGGGACATGGGCTTCCCCGAGCACGCCCGCGCCGCCGCCCTCGACGGCGCCCACGCCTACCTGGTCGGCGCCATGCTCGGCCGCGGCAGCGGCGCCCACCAGCGCACCGCCGTGATGCCGGCCCGCGCCCTCGACAACACCAGCTACGTCCTGCTCGCCAACCACTGCGCGGCCAGCGGCCCGTACCACGGCTGCGGCGGCAGCGCCGTCTGGAACCCCGACGGCACCCTCCTCACCGAGGCCGCCGACACCCCGGCCCTGGTCACCGCCACCCTCGACCCGGCCGTCCTCGCCGCCGCCCGCGCGGAGGACCCGGTCCTGGTCGACCCCTCCCTGAGCGCCCCGGTCCTCCCCCGGACCTCCGCCGCCCTTTGAGACTTCCGGCCCCTTCCTCCCTGCCCCGTCCACCAAAACCTTCACTGCGAAGTTCAATGGAAGACTCGAAGGCATGCGATTCGTCCTCGAAGTCGACCTGACCGACCCCGCCGTCCTCGCCGACGCCCACGCCGAACTCGGCCGCATCCTCCGCTACTGGGCCGGCAACCTCCACCACTACCCCCTGGAGCCCGGAGTCCAGGAGACCCTCACCGACTCCGCCCACCGCCCCGTCGGCACCTGGAGCTACACCCTGACGTAGCCTCGGGCCGGTGACCGCTTCCGCCCCCTCCCTCAGCACCCCGCTGGGACCGTTCGGCTTCTCCGCGGCGGTCGGCCACCGACGGCTGCCGGACGTTCCGGACGAGTGCCGAAATCTGCCCGGCGGCGGCCTGGTCTTCCGTTGGAACGACCGGGCCGCCGAGGTCCAGCTGCTGCTCACCCGCTTCGAGCCCGATACCGACCTGGTCGACGTCCTCCCGGTCGACGTCTGCCAGGGCGCGCTCTGGCGCGTCACCGCGCACCGGACCCTACCCCGCTTCGGCCTCACGGCCGCCTTCGCGGAACTGCCCGCCGGGGCCGAGGGTTTCCCCAGCACCTCACAGGCCGTCGCCGCCATCGAGATCCACGCTCCGGGGCTGGCGATGACCCTCGCCGCCCCCGACGAGGAAGACCTCTGCCTACGGGCGTTCCCGCCACGGCGCGGAGTTCCGGCAGCGTGGGCCGGGCTGATCGACGACGTGTACGCCCGCCGTCACCGGTGGGGCGTCGAGTACCTGCCCGGAGGCCTGGGCCTCGACTGGGTGCTCCCCGAACTGCCCAAGGGCGAGAGCTTCCTGCTGGAGACCAACCTCTGCTGGCGCGCCACCTCACCCGAGGAGGACCAGGACGACATGAGCACCTGGTGGGCCGCCATCACCCGCCCCGAGCACCTCCTCGCGGCCGCCGGTGGAAATCCGTTTGGCGCGGCCCGCGCCGTTTGAGCATGATCAGGCAATGGAGACCCCCCAGCGCGTGATCCGCGTCGACGACGAACTGACCCTGCGTGCCTACGAGCCCGGCGACCTCGACGAGCTGCTGCAGGTGATCGAGGAGGCCCGGGAGCACCTCGTCCCGTGGATGCCCTGGGCCTCCGACCACACTCCGGAGAGCACCACCAACTTCCTCGGCTCCCGCGCGGAGAAGTGGGCCTCGGGCACCGACCACACCTACGCCATCGTGCTGGACGGCGCGATCGTCGGCTCCTCCGGCTTCTTCCTCCGCGAGGGCGACCCGGCCGAGCGCCGCGAGATCGGCTACTGGCTGCACCCCGACGCCACCGGCCGCGGCCTGGTCACCCGCACCGCCCGCGCCCTCACGCTCGAAGCCTTCCGCAGCGACCCCCGGGTCGCCTACGTCGAGATCGTCCACGACCCCGCCAACACCGCCAGCGGCGCCGTCCCCGCCCGCCTCGGCTTCACCGACCTCGGCACCCGCCCCGCCGAGAAGCTCGCCCCCGCCGACACCGGCGAGGACCGCCACTGGCGCCTGACCCGCGATCAGCTCCCGATCCTGACCGACGGCGCCGCCCGGAGCTGACACCCCCGGCTGGCACCATGACCGCATGAACCTGCCGCTGACCTGGATCGACCGCACCGACTTCGCGCGCTACGCCCTCCTCCCCGAACACCTGGTCGCCGAGTGGACCGGGGCGGAGGCGGACGACGTCATCGGCGAGTACGCGGGGGCGGTCCGCTTCGCGGACCACGACGTGCTCGTCCTCGGCGGCGAACCGCTCCCGGTCGCCTGGTTCCCCGACCACCTCGTGTTCGCGCGCTGGATCTACGCCGACGACGACGGCTCCCTGCGCTCCGCCCTGGAACCCGCCCTGGCCGGCGGGGCCTGGGAGGATGCCGTCACGGTCGAGCTCGGCGGCAGGTACGTGCTGACGGACGCGGGCTACGACGGCGAGCGGATCCTCGACCTCGACGAGACGCAGCAGTCACCGGAGCTCGTCCGCATCGACCTCCCCGCCGGGCGCTACCTGGTGCAGTCCCTCCTCGTCGAGCCCGATCCCGAATCCGCCTTCTACCTGGAGCGGTTGCTCCCGCTCCCCCGCAGCACGTCCGCGAGGTCGTAGCCCACCGGCTCCTCCAGTTGCCCGTAGGTACAGGACTGCGGATCCCGGTCCGGGCGCCAGCGCTTGAACTGGGTGGTGTGGCGGAAGCGGGTGCCCTCCATGTGGTCGTAGCCGACCTCGCAGACGCGTTCCGGGCGCAGCGGCACCCAGGAGAGGTCCTTCCCGCCGGTCCAGCGGCTCTGGCCGCCGGGGAGCCGGGCCGCGGCCTGGGCGCTCTCGTCGCGCCAGGCCGCCCAGGGGTGGTCGGCGCCCTCCTCCAGCCTCAACTCGGCCAGTTCGTCGACCAGTTCGGCCCGGCGTTTCATCGGGAACGAGGCGCAGACGCCCACGTGCTGGAGCTGCCCGTCCGCGTCGTAGAGGCCGAGCAGCAGGGAGCCGACCACCGGTCCGCTCTTGTGCTCGCGGTAGCCGGCCAGCACGCAGTCGGCCGTCCGGGAGTGCTTGATCTTGTACATCGACCGGGCTCCCGGCTGGTACGGCTGGTCGAGCGGCTTGGCCACCACCCCGTCCAGCCCGGCCCCCTCGAACTGGCCGAACCAGCGCCGCGCCACCTCCACCTCGGTGGTGGCCGGGGCGAGGTGGACCGGCGGCCGCACCCCCGCCAGCGCCCGCTCCAGCGCCGCCCGTCGCTCCGTCAGGGGCCGCCCGTCGTACGCCTCGTCCCCGAGCGCCAGCAGGTCGAAGGCCACGAAGGAGGCGGGGGTGCGCTCGGCCAGCGTCCGCACCCGCGAGGCCGCCGGGTGGATGCGCTCCAGCAGTTCCTCGAAGTGCAGCCGTCCGTCGTGGGCGATGACGATCTCGCCGTCCAGCACGCAGCGCTCCGGCAGCTCGGCCCGCACCGCTTCCACCACCTCGGGGAAGTACCTGGTCAGCGGCTTGCCCGTGCGGCTGCCGATCTCCACGTCCTCGCCGTCGCGGAAGACGACCGCGCGGAAGCCGTCCCACTTGGCCTCGTACTGCATGCCTTCGGGGATCTTCGTCACCGCCTTCGCCAGCATCGGCGAGACCGGCGGCATCACGGGCAGCTCCATGCCCCGATCCTGGCGCCCCGTCAGCCGCGCCGCCCGTGGGGTACGGCCGGGCGGGCGGATATGCTCTGTGTACGGGGAGTCGGAGCACGAACACGGGAGGGTGGCCACCGATGGCCGACGAACCGTCACGCCCCCGCCGCCGCGTCCTGGTGGTCTGCAAGGGCAACATCTGCCGCAGCCCGGCCGCCGCCGCGATCCTGGCGGCCCGCTCTCCCGACCGCCCCGAGGTCCGCTCGGCCGGCACCACCCACTGGCACACGGGCGAGCCCGCCGACCCGCTGATGGTCGAGACCATGGCCCGGCTCGGTTACGACCTCTCGGCCCACCGGGCCGCACCGCTCACCCCGGAGCTGGTGGGCTGGGCGGACGAGCTGATCGCGGTGGACGCGGAGACCACCCGCGCGACCCGGCGGCTGGCCGGCCCCGGACGGACGGTGCGCCAGCTGGCGGACCCGGGCATCTTCGACCCGTGGGGCGGCACGCCCGCCGACTTCGCCCGGACGGTGCGCGAGATCGAGGCCGCCTTGGACGCCCTGCTCCCCTGACCGCTCATCAGAGGATCGCACTATCACGCCGGTTGGCCCGGCGGAGAGATTCGGGCATATGCCCGACGAGTATGACGGATCCTCTCCCGCAGCCGCCCGAGCCGGGCTAGCGTTACGTCCCGCAGAGGTTACCGCGAGTGAGCGCGGTACCGCAGGCGTGCTCTTCGACGGGTGCGCGGGAGGGAAGTGCTGCCCGGTGCCGGGAATCGATGACTGCCTTGCCGAGGCCATGGGCGTGCCGGGCGCGCTCGGAGTGAGCCTGGTCGACTGGACCAGCGGACTCGCCCTCGGCACCGCCGGGGAGGGCCCCGGCGGTGACCACGAGGCCGGCGCGGCGGACGCCACCGAGCTGGCCCGGGCCGTCACCCAGGGCACCTCCTTCACCGACCCCGCGGCCGGTACCGCCCCCGCCGAGGACCTGATCCTCAGCTCGGCCGGCGCCTACCACCTGGTCAGGTTCCTGGAGACCGACTTCGACAGCAGCCTGATCCTCTACCTCCGGCTCGACCGCGAGCGCGCCAACCTGGCCATGGCCAGGCTCCGACTGGCCGCCATCGCCGACCAGTTGGTGCTGGACTGATGCCGCTGACCCGGCCCGTGGAGGCCGTCCGACTGCCCCGCCGACGCCGCTCCGGCTGCGCCCCGGCCACCCCCTTCGAGCACGAGCTGGCCGAGCTGGCCGCCCGCCGCGCCACCGGGGTCCTCGCCGGGGAGCACGGCCGGGTGCACCTGGCCGAGGGCGCGGTGGTCTACGCCGAGAGCCACTCCGCCCCCGGTGTGGAGGCACTGCTCACCGGCTGCGGCCGGATCAGCTCCGCCGAGTGGGCCTCGCTGCTGGGCAGTTGCTCCGCCACCGGCCGGCCACTGGGCGAACTCCTGGTCCGTGCGGGCCTGGTGACCACCGCCGAGCTGCAACTCTGCCTGACCACCGCCGTGTTGGACGCCGCCTTCTTCGCCCTCGGCCCGGCCGCCCGGCCTCCGTTCTTCACCCCGTCCGCGGTCCCGCTGCTCACTCTGGCCCGGCCGATGACCGTCCGCCAGCTGCGCGCGGCGGTCGGCCGCCGCCGCGCGCTGCTGGACCGGGTCTGGCCCGCGCCGCCCGGCGAGCACGGCCCGGTGCTGCGCCGCCGCACCGGCGGCGGCCCGGCCCACCCGGCCCGCAGCTGCACCCTGCGGCGCCGGGCCGTCCTGGAGGCGGCCGACGGGCTGCGCACCCCGTCCGAGATCGCCCTGCTGCTCGGCCGCTCCGCCTTCACCACCCTGCTCGACCTGCGCCACCTCGCGGCCGTCGGCCTGCTGGAGACCCCCGTTCCCGCAGCTCCGGCCACCGCCGCCACCCCGGTCACCGGCCTCACCCCCGCCGTCGTCCCGGTGGTCCCCGTGGTCCCCGTCCCCCCGTACCCGGCCACCGTCCCCACCACGCCCGCGGCGCCCACCGCTCCCCAGGCGCCGCAGGTGCCGCAGGTGCCCCCCACCGCCGCCGCCCGCCAGGTCCCCTCGGTACCGCCGCCCCGCTCCGCGCCACCGGCCCCCACCCGCCCGACGGCCGCCGTCCCGGTGATCACCTCACTGCCGACGCCGACGGCCCCCGGGCGGCCCCCGGTCACGCAGCCCTCCCCCGCGTACGACCCGTCAGATCCGCACGTCGCTCTGCTGCTCCGCATCCGAGCCGGCCTGGAGGCCCGACTGTGACTTGCCCACCCGCCCCGACCGCCGCCCGGTCGACCCTCCCCTCCGAGTCATGAAGCGCACCTTGCGACAGTTCACGGCCCGGAAGCCACCCGTCATGATCGACCCCGAGGCGCTCGCCGACCCCGGCCTGCACGCCGAGCTGCGCGGGCTGCGCGCCCGGGTCCCGCACCTGACCGGCAGTCTGATCGCCACCACCGACGGCCTGGTGGTGGCCCACGACGCCGCCACCCTGGAACCCTCCGGCGTGGCCGCGCTGACCGCCGCCGCGCTCGGCGTCGGCGCCCGGCTGGCCGAGGCGACCGGCCAGGGCGAGTTCCGCGAACTGATCACCCGCGGCGAGCGCGGCTACACCGCCACCTACGCCGCCGGGGCCTACGTGGTGCTCACCCTGCTGGCCGGGCCGCAGGCCAACCTGGGGCGCCTCCACCTGGAGGCCCGCCGCGCCGGCCAGCGGATCGCCGACCTGGCCGACCTCGCCCTCGAACGCAACCCCCGTACCTGACGCCCCCGTTCACCCCTCTTCCAAGGAGACCCCCGTGGCCACCACCGAAACCGCCCTCAAGGACATCATGGCCTCGATCGACGGCGCCATCGGCGTCGCCCTGGTCGACTACACCAGCGGCATGGCCCTCGGCACCCTGGGCGGCAGCGCCGACCTGGACCTCAACGTCGCCGCCGCCGGGAACACCGACGTGGTCCGCGCCAAGGTCCGCGCGATCGAGCTGCTCGGCCTCAAGGAGGCCATCGAGGACATCCTGATCACCCTCAGCAGCCAGTACCACCTGATCCGGCCGCTCACCAACCGCTCCGGCAAGGGCCTGTTCCTCTACCTGGCGATCGACAAGAACCGCGCCAACCTCGCCATGGCCCGCCACCAGCTGAAGCGCGTCGAGGCCGAACTGGAGGTCTGACGGACCGTCCACCGGGCCGCCACTCCCGGCCCGCCCGACAGGCGCGGGCGGGCCGGGCCCCCTAGCGTGAAGCGCATGGCGGCGAGCAGCACGGCGATCGAACTGGACGTGGACGGCCGCGCGGTGCGGCTCTCCAACCCGGACAAGGTGTACTTCCCGGAGCGCGGCTACACCAAGCGGGACGTGGCCGAGTACTACCTGGCGGTCGCCCCCGGCGCGCTGCGCGGCCTGCGCGAACGGCCGACCACCCTGCAGCGCTTCCCGGACGGGATCGAGGGCGAGTTCTTCTACCAGAAGCGCGCCCCGAAGAACGTGCCCGACTGGCTGCCCACCGCCCGGATCGCCTTCCCCAGCGGCCGCACCGCCGACGAGATCTGCCCGACCGAGGCCGCCGCCGTGCTCTGGGCGGTCAACCTCGGCTGCCTCACCTTCCACCCCTGGCCGGTCCGCCGCTCCGCCACCGAGCACCCGGACGAGCTGCGCATCGACCTCGACCCGCAGCCCGGCACCGACTTCGCGGACGCCGTCCGCGTCGCCCACCGGCTGCGCGAGGTGCTGGAGGAGCACGGGCTGCGCGGCTGGCCGAAGACCTCCGGCGGGCGCGGGCTGCACGTCTACGTGCCGATCGTCCCCGAGTGGACCTTCGCCGACGCCCGGCGCGCCGTCATCGCGCTCGGCCGCGAGCTGGAGCACCGGCTGCCGGGCGAGGTGACCACCAACTGGTGGAAGGAGGAACGCGGTTCGCGCATCTTCGTGGACTACAACCAGATGGCCCGCGACCGCACCATCGCCTCCCCGTACTCCGTCCGCCCCCGCCCCGAGGCCACCGTCTCGGCCCCGCTGCGCTGGGAGGAGCTCGACTCCGTCTCCCCCGCCGACTTCACCATCCGCACCATGCCCGCCCGCTTCGCCGAGCTCGGCGACCTGCACGCCGACCTGGACGACCACGCCTTCCGGCTCGACCCCCTCCTCGCCCTGGCGGACCGTCAGGCCGCCGACCACGGCGCCGGCGACCTCCCCTACCCGCCCGACCACCCGAAGGCCGAGGGCGAACCGCCCCGCGTCCAGCCCAGCCGCGCCCGCAAGCACTGACCCCGGGTCCCCGTCACCTCCCGTCCCCTCCGCGCAGTCCGAGCACGAGCTCGCGCGGCAGCCCGTGGGTGTCGTGCAGCTCGTGGTAGTCCTGCTCGCCCAGCGGACCGCGGTAGCGTGGACGGGACAGCACCCGCCGCCCGCGCTCCAGCAGCCGGTCGAAGCGGACCTCCTCCTCCCGCAGCACCCCGCGCACCAGCTCCGGGTCCACGTCCTGCCGGAAGCGGTCCAGGGTGTGGCGGACGAGCTCCACCGGCAGGTCACCGAGACCGCGGGAGGGGTCGTCCCGCCGCAGCACGGTGAGCACCCGGCGGAGCAGCCGGCGCAGCACGTAGCCGCGGCCGGTGTTGGACGGGAGCACCCCGTCGCCGATCACCACCACGGACGAGCGCAGGTGGTCGCAGACCACCCGCAGCGAGGTCCCGTCGAGCCGCCACAGGCCCGGCAGGGTGCGGCGCCAGGGCTCGAAGACGTCGCACTCGAACACCGAGCGGCGGCCCTGCAGCAGGGTGGCCAGCCGCTCCAGGCCGAGCCCGGTGTCCACGTTGCGCTGCGGCAACGGCACCAGCGAGCCGTCCTCCAGCCGCCGGTGACGCATCATCACGTGGTTCCACACCTCCACCCAGCGGTCGTCGCCGGTCGGCGTGGACTCCGGCGGGGTGTCGCCGGTCCACAGGAAGAGCTCCGAGTCGGGACCGCACGGGCCGGTCGGCCCGTTGGACCACCAGTTGTCCTCGACCGTGAGCTCGACGGGCACCCCGAGGCCCTGCCACAGCTCCAGCGACCCGGTGTCGGGGCCGGTCCGCTCGTCGCCTCCGAAGACCGTGACGTGCAGCCTCCCCGGGTCGACGCCGAACCCCTCGGTGAGCAGGTGGTAGCCCCAGTCCAGGCTCTGCGGGCCCTCGTAGTCGCCGAGCGACCAGCTGCCGAGCATCTCGAAGACGGTCAGGTGCGTGCGGTCGCCGACCTCCTCCAGGTCGGTGGTGCGCAGGCAGCGCTGGACGTTCACCAACCGGCGGCCCAGCGGGTGCGGGCGGCCCTCCAGGTACGGGGTGAGCGGGTGCATGCCGGAGGTGGTGAAGAGCACCGGGTCGCCCGGGGGCGGCAGCAGCGTCGAGCCGGTGATCCGGCGGTGGCCGTGCTCCTGGTAGTACTCGGTGAACGTGCGGACGATCCGGTCGGTGTCCATGGTGCGGCTCCTTCGCGCGGTGGGCGGGGAGGCGCCGGACGACGGTGCGCACGGGCGGCGGGAGCCGGACCCTGGGGGACGGCGACCACCGGCGGACCGTGTCCGGTCGCCGGTGGGAAGTGGGGGTACGTCAGGCGGCGGCCGGCGAGCTGGTCGCTCGCGCGGCGGCGGTGTGCGTGGTGCGGTCCATGACGTCCATGCCGCGAGGGTAACGCGCCCACCGCACCGCCCGCACCGGCATTTCCGTCGCCCCGCCCCCGCCCCCGCCTCCGCCGAGGCCGAGCCGCGGGCCGCTCAGCCGCAGTGCGGGGTGCTCACCTGCGCCACGGCGCCCGGCCGGAGCAGCATCGCGTCGTACTCCGGCGACTCGGGGGCGTGCCGGATCCGGCCGCCGATCACCTGGTAGCCCCAGCGGGGGTAGGCGCTGCGGGCGGGCTCGTTGTCGTGGATGCAGGTGAGGGTGGTCCAGCGCTCGGGGCGGTGGCGGACCAGCTCGTCGTGCAGGCGGCGGCCGATGCCCCGGTTGGCCAGGCTCGGCAGGACCATCAGCTCCCGTAGCCAGAAGACGTCCCGGGCCGCCGCGGCGGCCAGCGCCGCCGGCGGCCGGCTCCCGCCGAGGCTGACCCACCAGGCCCGCTCGGCCGGCAGCGTCGCCCCGTGCACCAGCCCCACCAGCCGCCCGTCCGGACGCCCGCCCACCCTGGCCGTGACGGTCTCGAAGCCCGGCATCTCCATCGCCCCGCGCAGCCGCTCCTCGAAGGACTCCACCGAGAAGAACGGGTCCCCCGCGTACGGTGCGACGCCGTAGACCACCCGGTAGACCTCGACCAGGTCGTCGAGGACCTCCTTCGTCTCCTGGCCGTGGTGGTGCCGGAACTCGATGTTGTGCACGTGCCTGTCCTCCGCCCGGCTCAGGCGGTGTAGGCCGCCAGCCGCTCCGTCGTGTCCCTGACCTCCGCCAGGGCCTGATGAGCCGTCAGTTTCTCACGGACCAACGACAGTTGACGCTTGTTGCGGGCCGAGGCCATGCCGCCCTCGATCAGCCGCAGCGACTCCTGGGCGGCCGCCACCGTGCGGTCCACGTCCCGGTCCTGGAGCGCGGCGTAGGAGAGCCGGGCCAGGCACATGCCCCGGTTGCGGGCGTGCGCGATGTGCTGCAGCCGCGCCGAGCGCTCCAACAGCCGTACCGCCTGCCGGTAGTGGCCGAGGTCGAGCCGGCACATGCCCTCCAGGCAGACCAGTTCGGCCTCGTTGAGGAAGCTCACCCAGTCCGGGTCGCGGTCGGTGGTGCCGCGGCCGAAAGCCTGCCAGGCCCGGCGGATCGCCGCGGCGCAGGCCGTCTCGTTGCCCAGGCGCCCGTAGCCCTGGGCCTCCCGGATCGCCAGCAGCGCCGCCACCCGGGGCGGTGCGCTCCACTCGGCGGCGTGCGCCTGGGCGATCCGGGCGTAGCGGACGGCCTCCCTGGGCTTGCCGAGGTCCACGCTCTGCCGGGCCATGTTGGCCAGGGTGCGGGTGGCGAGCGGGTCGTTCCCGGAGAGGACCGCGGTGTTGAGCGCCTCGGAGAAGTACACCCGGGCCTCGGTCTGACGCTCCGCGTCGTAGCAGAACCAGCCCAGTGAGGTGGTCAACTGGCCCGCGATGTCGTGCAGTTCGCGCCCGGTCTGCTCGCCGTAGGTGGCGTGGTCGATCAGGTCGTGCACCCGGAGCAGCTGGGCCCGGGCCGAGCGCCAGAGCAGGTCGCCGCCGAAGCGCTGGTCGATGGCGTCGAGGTCGAGCGCGGTGGCCCGCAGCTCCTCGATCTCGTCCCTGCCGATCCGCGCCCCGCCCTGCGCGGCCACCGGGGACGCGTCGAGCCAGGGCAGGCCGCCGAGGGCGGCCGTTCCTACCGTTCTGAGAGCCTGACGGCGGTTCAATGGTCCCTGCCGGTCTTCCGTTTCGAGGTCTTCGGTGCTGTCGGCCGGGGAGAACGGACCGAAGCTGACGACCGGGAGCACCGGCGTGCCGCCCTTGGCCACGAAGCCGAGCGCCTCCGGCCCGCGGTCGAACGCGGCCCGCAGCGCCGAGGCGTGGTCCGGCCGCGGCCAGGGCGGGGCCGGGGCCTCCCAGCGCCGGTAGGTCCGCACGTTCACCTGGAACGCCCGGCTGGCGAGCACCTGCTGTCCGGCCGTGCTGATCCCGGCGGCCGCGGCCTCCTGGGAGAACCAGCCCTTGGAGATCCTGGCCGCGTAGAGCAGCTCGTTGCCCGGCGCTCCCCGCCCCATGGTGTCCCCCTCCGCCGTGCCCCGGGCCGCCCTGTCCTGCCGCCCGCCGACAGTGATCACGGTAGAGGAGTCCGCAGCTCACCCGGCCCGTCCGTCCCCCGGACGAGCGACTCCCGGCGGAACCCGCCCCGTCCATGCCCTCGCTATGCCCTCTCCGTGCCCTCGCACCGACCGGCTCCGCCCGCCACCCTGGGCAAGCACAGGAGCCGGGCGCTCCCGACCGACTGGAGCGATACCGGTGATGACGACACTTCAGGTGTGGGAGACGGAGTTCCCGGCCCAGGCGCAGGCCGCGCGGGCGGCCCGGGGCTGGGTGCGGCAGGTGCTCGGCGAGCACGGCTGGACGCCGGAGCGGGCGGACGACGTGGTGACGATCTGCTCGGAGCTGGTGACCAACGTGCTGCTGCACGCCCCCGGCCACCGCTCCGGCATCCCCGTCCGGCTGGAGCTGGACCGCCTCGGCGGCTCCTGCCGGCTGGAGATCAGCGACGGCCGGGCCGAGCGCGGCCCGGTGGTCCGCCCGGCCGGGGTCCGCGACCACGGGCAGGGCATGCGGCTGGTCGAGGCGCTCGCCGCCGACTGGGGCGTGGTGGCGCGCGGCGGCTCCAAGACGGTCTGGGCGGTGGTGCTGCACGGGTCGGTGCGCGGCGCCCCGTCCGAGGGGGTGCCGACCGGCGTCGTGTAGCCCGGAGCTAGGCTGCCCCCATGCTCAAGACGATCTTGGACGCCGCCGCAGCCGGCCGGTTCCCGGCCCCCGACGGCTCGGTGACGGTCCTTCCGCAGCCGAGTCCGCGCGACGCCGGGGTGATCGCCTTCAGCGCGCACGCCGTGGTCTTCACCGACCAGGACCCGGAGTGGGTGCGCGCCGCCGTGGCCGCCGCCCCCGCCGACGTCTTCGCCGCCCCGATGAACCCGCACTTCCTGGCCGGCTTCGCCGACCGCACCGGCCGCCGCATGGACACCATCGACCTCCTCTCCGCCGGCTCCCGCCTCCCCGGCGAGCCCCCGCTCCCCCTCACCCCCGTCGCCGACCGCGACCATCCCCGCCTGGTCCGCGCCCTCGCCTACCGCGAGGACGTCCGCGCCTGGACCGCCCCCGGTGGCGTCCTCATCCTCGGCCGCGGCGTCGCCGGCCGCTGGGAGTGCGCCGTCGAGGTCTCCCCCGAGGCCCGCAGCAAGGGCCTCGGCCGCGCCCTCGCCCTCAGCGCCCGCCACCTCCTCCCCGAGGGCGACCACGTCTGGGCCCAGCAGGCCCCGGGCAACGTCAACAGCGTCCGCACCTTCCAGTCCGCCGGCTTCCGCCCGATCGGCTCCGAGGCGCTCCTGATCCCGCGTCAGGCCTGAGGCTCCGACGGCGACGGATTCCCGAACCCCGACCCGGATCAGCGAGGGCGACCATGAGCACGGACATCCACGGCGGCATCGAGTTCCGCCATCCCGGCGTCGACGCCGGGTACGACGAGGGCGAGCCCTGGGTCATGGCCATGGACCTGTGGCCACTGTACGACCAGAGCGACTACGCGGCCTTCGGTTGCCTGTTCGGAGTGCGCAACCACGCGGGCTTCGCCCCGCTCGCCGCCGACCGCGGCCTGCCCGCCGACGTGTCGAGCGACCTGAGGACCGACCTGGGGGCGATGCTGGAGACCGGCGACCTCCACAGCGCCACCTGGGTCGACTGGGCCGAGCTCAGTGGAATCGACCCCGGTGCGACTCCCGCCGTCTTCAGCGGGCGGCTCAGCTGGTCGACGACCGCCCTCCCCTCCCTGGTCCACCAGCGACTCGTGGCCGACCGGTGGACAGCGGACGTGGCCGACACCGTGGGCCCGCCTCCCCCGGACCTCGACCGTTCCCGACCAGCAGAGTGGAACAGCGGTGACCTGCGGTGCCGGTACGAGCCTCTGACGGTGGGCTCCGTGCTAGGCAGCGGCTCCGGGTGGGAGCACGTCTTCGCCGTGATGAAGGCGCTCGCGGACCGCTACGGCGACCGGCACGTCCGGCTGGTGGTGGCCTTCGACTGAGCTTCCCTGATCCCGCGTCAGGCTACGTCCCTCGGCCGGGCCGTGACTGCCCGTGACCCCTCGGACGGGGCCCACGGCTTGCCGAGGCACGCGCTCGCGTGTGCACTCCGTGGTACGGGCCGGTCCGCGCTGCCCGGTCGTCCTGGCAGGTCACCGAGCTCACCGAGGAGCCCTCCGATGCGTCCGATCGTCCGCGGCCTGCTGGCCGGCACCCTCGCCGCGACGACCGTGCTCGCCACCGGCCCCGCCGGTGCCGCCCCGGCCGGGCACCGTGCCCTCCCGTCCCCGGTGTTCGGCGTCACCATCGACGATGTCGAGGACATCGAGCAGGTGGTCGCCGCCGAGGCGACCCTCCCGCGCCGGCCCACCACCCGCGTCGTCTTCGACGACGGGGTGGACGCCGAGCACTACCGGACCCCGGTGGAACGGCTCGGCACGGTCAGCTACGTGATGGGCGGGCTCCTCGACTCCGAGGGCCTGCGCGAGACCGGCGTCGAGGCGTACCGGCAGCGTGCCCAGGCCTACCTGGACGCCCTCGGCGACAGCGTGGACGTGTGGGAGATCGGCAACGAGGTCAACGGCGACTGGACCGGGCCGTACGACTCGGTCGCCCAGAAGATCCGGGCCGCCTTCGACACCGTCGAGGCCGCCGGCGGGCGCACCGCGCTCACCCTCTACGAGAACAGCTACGCCCCGGACCACTGCGGCGACGGGGCGGCCGAGCTGACGCCGGTGCAGTTCTCGCAGCAGTACGTACCGCAGGCGATGCGGGAGGGCCTGGACTACGTCTGGCTGTCCTACTACCCCACCCAGTGCTCGCCGACGACCTACCCGTCGGCCGCCACCGTCCGTGCCGAGGTGGAGCAGTTGCACGCCCTCTACCCGAACGCCCTGATCGGCTTCGGTGAGGTCGGCCTCCCGGACAAGGTCCGGACCTCCACCCTCGCCAAGGCCAGGGCCGTGATGAACTGGGCCTACCGGCTCGCCCCCGGCCCCGACTACTACGTCGGCGGCTACTTCTGGTGGTACGCCTACGAGGACGCGTTCACCGGCCGGCAGCTCCTGCTGCCCGACCTGCGGCAGGCCTTCCTCAACGAGGCGGCGGCACTGGGCGGGTAGCTCAGAGCTCGTCCCAACGGACGGTGGCCCAGGCGGCGGTGAGGACGTCGACGAGTTCCGATCCGTCGCCGGGGAGGGCCGACCCGTCGATGCTCGCCAGGGGTTGGGCGTGGCAGTGCGAGTTGGTGGCGACGGCCGCGCGCAGCGGCGGGAGGTCGGCGAGGGTCAGCGGGACGACCGACCAGGGCAGGCCGAGGTGGGTGAGGCCGCGTCGCAGGAGCAGCATGGTGATGCCGGGCAGGGCTTCCCCGTCCGGCCAGAGCACCCGGGCACCGTCCCAGAGGGCGAGGTTCCAGACCGATCCCTCGCGCAGGCGCCCGTCCCGGCCGAGGAACAGGACGTCGTCGTAGCCGGCCGCCCGCGCCTGCAGCGCCTGGTGGGTCAGGCCCATGGTGGCCAGGTGCTTCAGGTGCGGCAGGTCGCGCTCATAGGTGGCGGTCCGGACCCGCAGCGGCGGCCGCGGCTCCTCGCTGACCGGGTCGGCGACCGCGACCATCAGGTCCGGTACGTGCGGGACGCCGACCTGCGGGACGACCGTCACCTGGACCGAGGCGTCGCGTTCGCCGCCGAGCGCGTGCCGGACCAGCCCCAGGATCCGGTCCTCGTCGTGCTCGGCCTCGGCACCGAAGAACGCCCGGGTCCCCGCTTCGAGCCGCGCCAGGTGCAGGTCGAGGCCGCGCACCCGCCCGCCGCGCACCTGCATCGAGGTGAAGTGCCCGTAGTTCCAGGTCGCCACCCGGTAGACGTCCGCGACCTCTGCGGGCCGGCCGTTGATCTCGATGTTCCGCACCCGCGCCATGCTGCCACGTCCACGCACGGAGAAGATCATCCACCCCCGGCCGCCGCCTGCCCGCAGGCCACGCGGCGCACGGAGCGGTGAAATTCCGTCAGCGTCCGCCGCCGGACGGGATAGCGTCCCGGCATGACCAGCTCAGCGCACCCCGTGACCGCCGACGACCTCGACCAGGCCGTCCAGCTCGCCCTGACCACCCTCCGCCAGGCCCCGCCCACCACCGACTGGGACCGTCCGGCCGGCGCCCTCACCTGGACCTGCTGGGAGACGGTGGAGCACCTGGCCGACGACCTCTTCGCCTACGCCGCCCAACTCGGCCCGCGCAGGCCCCCGCTGACCGGGGAGGTGCCGTTCGTCTGGGAGGCCCGGCGCGAGGGCGGCCCGGCCAACGCGATCCACGCGGACCGTTCGGCCGGGCCGGACGGACTGCTCCAGGTGCTGGAGGCGGCCGGGGCGTTCCTGGTGGCGATGGTGCGGGTGACGGGGCCTCAGGTGCGGGCTTACCACGGGTACGGGATCTCGGACGCCGAGGGGTTCGCGGCGATGGGGATCGTGGAGACGCTGGTGCACACCCACGACCTGGCCCAGGGGCTCGGGCTCGTCTGGGAGCCCCCGGCCGGGCTGTGCGCGCGGACGGTGGCGCGGCTGTTCCCGGAGGCCCCGACCGGGGAGGACCCGTGGCGGACGCTGCTCTGGTGCACGGGCCGCGCGGACCTGCCGGGGCGTCAGCGCCCCGTCCGCTGGCGGTGGGACGGCCGTCCGGCCGCCGAGCGGACGGGGTGAGACGGGGCGCAGCCGCGGCTCAGTGGTGGATCTCGGCCCGCAGCAGGTTCGGGTCCGGCGGCTGCTCGAAGAAGGCCCCGCTGGTGACGTACACGGAGCCGTCGCGGACCGCGACCGAGGTGGGGTTGGAGAGCCCGTCCTGCTTGGTGAGCACCACCGTCCGCTTCCCGCCGGTGGTGACGTGGACGAGTTCACCGGCCACGTTGCGGGCCGCCAGCAGGTCGTCCCGGTGGCCGGTGAAGTTGAAGTCGTCGATGCCGTCGAGCCCGGTGATCCGGGTCTCGACCGGCCCGGGAAGGGCATCCGGGTCCGAACCGACGGCGATCCGCAGGACGGTGCCGCAGTCGGTGTTGGAGACCCAGACCGCGCCGTGGTGGTAGCGGACCCCGTTGGCCCCGATGAAGCCGTTGGGCCGCAGGTCCGGGTGGATCGCCCAGGCCAGCGGCACGCCGCCGTCGACCGGGACCCGCCAGACCACGCCCATCACCGAGTCGGCGGCGTAGAGCTGACCGTGCTTCCGGTCCAGGGTCAGGCCGTTGGGGATGCCGTCCGGCGGCAGGGCGCTGATCTGCTCGGGCTCGCAGCCGGGACGGATCCGCCAGATGCCGGTGAGCTTGGTGCCGGTGACGTAGTTGACGTAGAGGGTGCCGTCGTCGGCCCGGACGATGCCGGTGAGCGCGGCGTAGCCGAAGAGCGGCGTGGCGGGGTGCTCCTCGGTGGGCAGGGTGGCCAGGATCGTCACCTGCCCGTCGGGGGCGACCCGGGCCACCTGGCCGCTGCGCAGCAGGGTGAGGTCGGCGCTGCCGTCGGGTTCGAGAGCGACGTTCTCCGGCAACTGCCCTGCGGCGAAGTCGAAGTGGGCCGCGATGTGCGGATCGGAGAGCGGCGGGGCGACGGCCACGGCCGAGGCGGGGACGAGCAGGGCCAGCGCGAGCGCGCCGGCACCGGCCAGGCGGGTGGAGCGGTACACGGGTACTCCTCTACGGGGACGCGCCGGGCGCCGGTGGGGACACGGGCCCGGCCTTGCCCACAGCAGAGCACGCCGCACCCGTCCCCGCCCGCCGACCGGGCGGCGGTCCGGCAGCGGCCCGGGCCTGACGCCGGGTCGGAGCGCGCGGCGCCCCCGTCAGGTCCCCCGCTCGGCGGACACCGGTTCGGCCCTACACGTCCGACGGGCGGCCGCCCGGCCCGACCGGGAGAGAGCCGCTACCGCTGGGCGTTGTAGAAGCCGATCAACAGCGCACCCCACCAGCCGAGTTGGGAGACCAGCGCGGAGACCGCGCCCCGGACCAGCAGCGGCCGGGGCGGCCGTTCGTCGCCGCAGACCGCCAGGCGGCGCTGGAGCGCGCCCGCCTGGACACCGTTGAGGGCGATCATCAGCACCAGGACCAGCTTGAGCTGGGTGAGGCCGGAGTCGAGGTGGGGCTCCAGCAGGACGCCGCTGAGCGTGAGACCGGCCAGGCCGGCCCAGATGGGGGTGTGCAACGGGGCGGCCAGTTCCAGGACTTGGCAGAGGGTGCGGCGGCCGAGCAGCCAGAGGGCGCCGACGTAGTCGACGGCGAGGACGGCACCGAAGCCGGCCACCAGGGAGACCAGGTGGACCAGCAGGGCGGCCGTGTGCAGGGCCGGAGCAGCCCGGACGTGGCCGGCGGTCCAGGCGCTGGCGGCCCAGAAGGCGGCCAGCGCCAGCGACACGAGGGCATGGCGAAGTGCTCTGCCGCGCGGGGGCACGGCAGGTTCCGACTGAGGCATGGGGGTGCTCCCGGGTGGGGGTCCGGCAGGCTGACGCAGTGTCAGGTCAGGGTTCCGCTTTCCTGCCAGCCCCGTCAATAGGTCTGGACCAATCGGAGAGTGATCCCCCTGCCCGGCAGCGCCCGGGAGCACACGAACGGTTCAGCTCTCGCCCGAGCGGACCGCGGTCAGGGCGCCGTCCGGCGGATCACCGCAACTGCCTCGGCGATCTGGATGTCCGTCAGGTCGCCCCGGGCGGTGAGCCGCAGGCGCGAGATGCCGTCCGGCACCGACGGCGGGCGGAAGCAGCCGACCGCCAGCCCGGCGGTGCGGCAGTCGGCCGCCCAGCGCACGGCCGCCTCGGGGCCGGGGGCCCGGACCGAGACCACGGCGGCGTCCGGGGTGCTGGCCTCCAGGCCGGCCGCGGTCAGCTGGGCGGAGAGCAGCCGGGCCACCTCGCGGGCCCGCTCGGCGCGCTCCGGCTCGGCCCGCAGCAGGCGCAGCGCGCCGAGCGCCGCGCCGACGGCGGCCGGGGCCAGGCCGGTGTCGAAGATGAAGGTGCGGGCGGTCTCGGTGAGGTGCCTGATCACCCGTCGGGGGCCGAGCACGGCGCCGCCCTGGGAGGCCAGCGACTTGGAGAGCGTGACGGTGGCGACGGTGTCGGGGGCCCCGGCCAGCCCGGCGGCGGCCAGTGCGCCGCTGCCGCCGGGGCCGAGTACGCCGAGGCCGTGCGCGTCGTCGATCAGCAGCGCGGCGCCGTGGGCGCGGGCGGCGGCGGAGAGCTCGCCGATCCGGGCGGCGTTGCCGTCCACCGAGAAGACCGAGTCGCTGACCACCAGGGCACGGCGGTGGCTCCGGGCCGCGAGTGCGGCGGCCACCGCGGCCGGGTCGTCGTGCGGCGCGCGGTGCACGTCGCTGCGGGAGAGCCGGCAGCCGTCGATCAGCGAGGCGTGGTTGTTGGCGTCGGAGACGATCAGCGTGTCCGGGTCGGTGAGCGCGGTGAGCGCGGCCAGGTTGGCGGCGTACCCGGAGGAGAAGACCAGCGCCGCCTCCGCCCCGCAGAAGTCGGCGAGCTCCTGCTCCAGCTCGGTGTGCAGCGCGGTGGTGCCGGTGACCAGCCGGGAGCCGGTGGAACCGCCGCCCCAGCGCAGCGCGGCGTCGGCGGCGGCCCGGGTGACGGCGGGGTGGTGGACCAGGCCGAGGTAGTCGTTGCTCGCCAGGTCGAGCACCGGATCCTCGGCGGGACGGCTGCGCAGCGTCCTGGTCAGCCCGGCGGCGGCGCGCAGCTCGGCCGCCTCGTCGAGCCAGTCGAAGACGGCGGCGGGGGCGCTGGTGGCGGCGGGCTGGGCGGAGTGGACCATGGCCCGCACTCTGTCACCCGCCCGCTCCCACGACAACGCCCGCCGACCTGCGCCGCCACCGCCGCACCCCCTCCGAGCTGCGAAGGAGTCATCCGGGTGGAGAGCGCGTGTGGCTCAGTTCACGCCCTCGCGGAGCACCCACGGAGCACCCACGGAGCGCCCACGGAGGTCACGCCCGCCCGGTGAGGGCTCGTCAGGGCCGCCGGCGCGGTGCCTCGTCATCGGGCTCGTCCGGGCTCGCGAAGTGGAACGGGACGCCGAGGTGTTCGGCCAGCGCCCGACCGGCCCGCTCGGCGGCCACCGCCACCCGGGGCCGGCGTCCCGTGTCGACGTCCTCGCCGAGGTGGCGGTCGGCCGTGGACGAGTACACGACGCCCAGGCTGTGCTCCGCCGCCGGATCCTCGGTGACGGCCAGCAGCACGACGAACCAGTCGTGGACGGTGTCGCCGTCCCAGACCGCCTCGACGGCGACCACCCGTTCCCCGAGACCGGCCGCCTTGAGGGCCAGCGACTCCAGGTCGAGCGGACTGTGCGGCTGACGGGCGACGCGGTCACCGTGGTGCTCGTACCGGTCACCCACGATCAGTTGGGCCGTCCCGATGCCGATGCCGTCCCTGACCAGACCGACATCGACGACCAGCCTGACCGCGCTCAGGAGGGAGTCCCGCAGCACGTGGCCGTCAATCTCCTGCTGGACGCCCACGGGCAAGGCCGACCACCACGCGTCCCTGGCTTCCCGCTTCATGTGGACCATGCCTCCCCCTCGGTCTCGGCAGCGACCCTAACAGCGCGCGCCCGCCCCGACCGAGGTCCGGTGGGGCGGGCGCGGTGACGGCGGGTCAGACCACGGGCTTGACGTCGGTGCCCTCGCCGAAGGCGTCGGCGGTGTCCGCCGCGGTGGCCGGGGGCTGGCCGGCGGCGGCCCGCTCCTCCGCCTCGACCTCCTCGGTGGACTTCGGGCGGCCGATGGAGACGGTCAGCTCGTCCCGGGCCGGATCGGCGTCGGCCAGGATGGTGTCGCCGGGACGGAGTTCGCCGCCGAGCAGCAGCGAGGCCACCTTGTTGTCGAGCTCGCTCTGGATGGTGCGGCGCAGCGGGCGGGCGCCGAAGGCGGGCTGGTGGCCGTGGGCGACCAGCAGCTTGCGGGCGGCCTCGGTCACCTCCAGCTCCATGCCCTGGGCACGGACCCGCCGTTCACTGCCCTTGAGCAGCAGGTCGACGATCTGTCCGAGGTCGTCCTCGGTGAGGGCGTCGAAGATGACGGTGTCGTCGATCCGGTTGAGGAACTCGGGCGGGAAGTGCGCCTGCAGGTCGCCCAGCAGCGCGTCCCGGATCGAGGCGGTGTCGCCCTTCGCGGCCAGGATGCGCTGGGCGCCGATGTTGCTGGTGAGGATGACCACGGTGTTGCGGAAGTCGACGGTGCGGCCCTGACCGTCGGTCAGGCGGCCGTCGTCCAGCACCTGGAGCAGGGTGTTGAAGACGTCGGGGTGGGCCTTCTCCACCTCGTCGAAGAGCAGCACGCTGTAGGGCTTGCGGCGGACCTTCTCGGTGAGCTGCCCGGCCTCCTCGTAGCCGACGTACCCGGGCGGGGCGCCGACCAGCCGGGAGACGGTGTGCTTCTCCTGGAACTCGCTCATGTCGAAGCGGATCAGCCGGTCCTCGTCGCCGAACAGCAACTCGGCCAGTGCCTTGGCCAGTTCGGTCTTGCCGACGCCGGTCGGGCCGAGGAAGAGGAAGGAGCCGACCGGCCGGTCCGGGTCGCCCATGCCGGCCCGGCTGCGCCGCACCGCCTCGGAGATCGCCACCACCGCCTCGTCCTGGCCGATCACCCGGCCGTGCAGGGCGTCCTCCAGCTTGAGCAGCCGGTCCTTCTCGCTCTCGGTCATCTGGGCGACCGGGATGCCGGTCCGCCGGGAGAGCACCTCGGCGATGTCGTCCACCGTCACCGCCATCACGCCCTCGCGGCGCTCGGCGATCCCGGCCAGTTCGGACTCGGCCTCGGCGATCTGCTTCTTCAACTCCCCGGCCCGGTCGAACTCCTCGGCCGCCACCGCCTGGTCCTTCTCCCGGCGCAGCTTGGCGATCCGGTCCTCCAGGCCGATCGCCGGGGTGGACTTGCCGAGCGACTTGAGCCGGACTCTGGCCCCGGCCTGGTCGAGCAGGTCGATCGCCTTGTCCGGCAGGAAGCGGTCGCTGACGTAGCGGTCGGAGAGCTCGGCCGCGGCCACCAACGCGTCGTCGGAGAACCGGACTTGGTGGTGCTCCTCGTAGGCGTCGCGCAGGCCCTCCAGGATCTGGACGGTCTCCGGCACGCTGGGCTCGGGCACCAGCACCGGCTGGAAGCGGCGCTCCAGCGCGGCGTCCTTCTCCACGTGCTTGCGGTACTCGTCGATGGTGGTGGCGCCGATCACGTGCAGTTCGCCGCGGGCCAGCGCGGGCTTGAGCATGTTGCCCGCGTCCATCGCCCCCTCGCCGCCCGCCCCGGCCCCTACCACGGTGTGCAACTCGTCGATGAACAGAACGAGTTCGTCGGAGGACTGCTTGACCTCGTCGATCACCCCCTTGAGCCGCTCCTCGAACTCGCCGCGGTACTTGGCGCCGGCCACCATGCCGGACAGGTCTAGCGAGACCACCCGCCGGCCCTCCAGCGTCGCGGGCACCTCACCGGCCACGATCCGCTGGGCCAGACCCTCCACGATGGCGGTCTTGCCGACGCCCGGTTCGCCGATCAGCACCGGGTTGTTCTTGGAGCGGCGGGAGAGGATCTCGACGGTCTGCTCGATCTCCTCGGCCCGGCCGACCACCGGGTCGAGCTTCCCGGCCCGGGCGTCGGCGGTGAGGTCGCGGCCGTACTCGTCCAGGGTCGGGGTGCTGGAGGCCGTGCCGGAGGCGCCGCCCTCCGCGGCGGCGGCCCGGTCGGTGTCGGTGCGCAGCCGCTTGAGGTCACTGCCGCCCGAGGTGAGCAGCTTGGCCGCGCCGGAGTCCGGGTCGTCCAGCAGCGCGCCGAGGACGTGCTCGGGGCCGATGTAGGAGCCACCGGGGCCGCCGGAGGCCTGCGAGCGGGTGTACGCGGCGCGCAGCACCCGCTTGGCGGCGGGGGTCAGCCTCGGCTCGGCGGACGGAGTACCGGATACGCCCGGCATCACCTTGACGATCTCCTCGGCCAGCCGGTCCGGATCCACCCCGGCCTGCACCAGCAGGCCGCGGGCCGGTTCGACCAGCGTGCAGGCCCAGAGCAGGTGCCCGGTGTCGAGGTCCTCGCTGCCGTCCTCCTCGGCCCGCGCCTGGGCCCGGCCGATCAGTTCGCGGGCCGAGTCGGAGAGCAGCTTGCCGATCGGCACCCGCTGGACGGCCGGCGGCGAGGAGGCCGGCGACATCCCGAAGAAGCGGTTCAGCAGGTCGGAGAACGGGTCCGGCCCGTCGCCGGCGCCGAAGGAACCGAAGGGGGGCATGGTCATGAGCGGTACGACCTCCTGGCCCCCCCGGCAGACGACGTGGCTGCTGCCCATCCGACCATCGGTCCGGGCCGCGCTCCCTGTGCTGCTGCGCCATCCAGGTAGCGGTGCCGCGGAGAGGAGTGCCGCACTCTCCGCCATGATCAACTTATACCCCGTCAGGGGGCTTGCCGCAAGGCCCCCTTGAGGGCGCAGAATCACCGCTCGAACGTGGATCACCGATCTTCCTGGGGGAAACGGAATGCGTGTACTGCTGCTGGCGTACGGATCGCGCGGCGACGTGGAGCCGATGGTGGGCCTGGCGCTCGCCCTGCGCTCGGCCGGCGCCGAGGTGCGGTTCTGCGCGCCGCCGGACTTCGCCGAGCTGCTGGCCGACAGCGGGCTGCCGCTGGTGCCGCTGGGCCGGTCGCTGCGGGAGATGGCCCGCGAGGCCGTGCTCGGGACCGGCCCGGCCATGACGATGCAGGAGCGGGCGGCCCGGGTGACGGCCGACACCTACGCGGCGGCCCTGCCCGCCGCCGAGGGCTGCGACGCCGTGGTGGCCACCGGGCTGATGCCCGCCGCCGCGGCCGCCCGCGCGGTCGCCGACCGCCTCGGCGTCCCGTACTCCTTCGTCGCCTACTTCCCCAGCTACCTGCCCTCCCCCGACCACCCCCCGCTGCCCTGGCCGGGCCACCCGCTCCCGCCGGAGGAGACCGACAACCGGGTGCTCTGGGAGCGCAACGAGCAGGTGCTGGACGAGCTGTTCGGCGGCGCCGTGAACGCGCACCGGGAGTCGGTCGGCCTGCCCCCGGTCGAGCACGTCCGTCCGCACGTGCTCACCGACCGCCCGCTGCTGGCGGCGGATGCCGTCCTCAGCCCCTGGCGCCCCACCGGCGAGCTGGACGTGGTGCAGACCGGGGCCTTCGTCCGGCCGGACGCGCGTCCGCTCCCGGCCGCGCTGGAGGCGTTCCTGACGGCGGGTGAGGCGCCGGTGTACGTCGGCTTCGGCTCGATGCCGGTGCGGGACGCCGAGGCGGTGGCCAGGGACGCGGTGGCCGCCGTCCGGGCGCAGGGCCGCCGGGTGCTGCTCTCCCGGGGCTGGGCCGGGCTGGCCGCCGAGGAGGCCGCCGACCTGCACGTGGTGGACGAGGTGAACCAGCAGGAGCTGTTCGGCCGGGTGGCGGCCGTGGTCCACCACGGCGGGGCCGGCACCACGACCACCGCCGCCCGGGCCGGCGTGCCGCAGGTCCTGGTGCCCCAGCTCGCCGACCAGCCGTACTGGGCCCGCCGGGTGGCCGAGCTCGGCATCGGGGTGGCGCACGACGGACCGGTGCCGAGCTTCGACTCGCTCTCGGCCGCTCTCGCGGCGGCCCTCACCCCGGAGACCGCCGCCCGGGCGAAGGAGCTGGCCGCCACGCTGCGCACCGACGGCGCCGCGACGGCCGCCCGGCTGCTGCTGGCGACGGGGCACCGGGCCTGACCGAAGGACGGCGGGGCGGGCGTCCGGCCCGGGTGTCCGACACCACGCGGCGCTTCTGTCGCCCGCCCCGCCCCTCCGTGCGACGATCCGAGCACTGCCTCCAGCCACGAGGAGGGCCGGGTGTCGCTGGACATACTGAGCGAGGAGCAGGCCAGGGCCCTGCTCCTCCACCTCGGGCGGCTGTCGCCGGACTCCCCCGGGGCGGCCGCGCTGCCCCGCCTGGTGGCCGACCACACGGTGATGCGCGCGGTGGCCGACGGGACCTCGGTCGGCATCGCAGTCCTCGACACCGGGCTGCGCTACCGCTACGTCAACGCGGCCCTGTCCGCGATGAACGGCGCCCCGTCCGACCACCACCTCGGCAAGGGCCTGGCCGAGGTGGTCCCGGGCATCAACGTCGAGCACACCGAGGCGGCGCTGCGCTCCGTCCTGGAGACCGGACGTCCCGTGGTCCACCTGGTCGAGGGCATCACCACCCCGGACGGTTCGGGTCTGGCCCGGTTCTGGCACAACGCCTTCCACCGCCTGGAGGACGAGGACGGTGCCCCACTCGGGGTGGTCGCCCTGGTCCTGGAGATCACCGAGGACCGCCGGATCCGCGAGGCCCTCGCGCTGGCCTCCACCCGGCTCACCCTCTTCGACGAGGCCGCCACCCGGATCGGCACCACCCTGGACGTCCGGCAGACCTGCCAGGAGCTCACCGAACTGCTGGTCCCCCGGCTGGCCGACCTCGCCGTGGTCGACGTCCTCGACTTCGAACACCACCACTCCCCCATCCACCCGCACCAGGCGCTCCAGCTCCGCCGCCTGGCCCTCTCCGCCGTCCGCGGCCTGGCCGGGGCCGCACAGCGGATCGGCGCCCCCGGATCGCCCGTCGTCCCGAGGCCGGGATCGGACCTCACCCGCTGCCTCGACGAACAGCGCCCGGTCATCTCCGACCTGCTCGGCACCGACGGCTCCGGGCTGCACGGCCTGCCGCCCGAGCGGATCGCCCTGCACCGCGAGCTCGGCCTGCACTCCGCCTGCCACGTCCCGCTGACGGCCCGTCACGACGTGATCGGCGTGGTCTCGCTGGCCCGCACCGCCGGCTCCCCGCCCTTCACCCCCCAGGAGGCCGATCTGGCGGGCGAGTTGGCGCTGCGCGCGGCCAACTCCATCGACAACGCCCAGCGCTACGCCCACGAGCGGCGCAGCGCCGTGCTGCTCCAGCGCGCCCTGCTCTCCGACCCCACCGTGCCCGGCTCCGGCGTGGAGTGCGCCCGGCGCTACCTGCCGGCCGGGGCGGCGGCCGAGATCGGCGGGGACTGGTACGACAGCCTGGCTCTGCCCGACGGCTGCACCCTGCTGACCGTCGGCGACGTGATGGGCCACGGCCTGGACGCCGCCGCCACCATGGCCGAGTACCGCTCCGTGATCCGCACCCTCGCCCTCCAGGGCCTGCCGCCCGAGGCGATCCTCGACGCGGCCGAACGCACCGTCCAGGCCCTCGGCCAGGAACGGGTGGCCACCTGCCTGACCGTCGCCTTCTCCCCCGCCACCCGCACCGCCGCCCTCGCCACGGCCGGCCACCTGCCCCCGCTGCTGATCCCGCCGGACGGCCCGCCCCGCCTGATCGACCTCCCCGTCGGCCCCCCGCTCGGCGCCGGCCCCGGCCCGCACCGCAGCCGCTCGCTGCGGCTGCGCCCCGGCTCCGTGCTGCTGCTCTACACCGACGGCCTGGTCGAACGCCGCGACGAGGACATCGACCAGGGCCTGGCCGCCCTCGCCGCGCTGGACTTCGACCCGGCCGGCCCCCTGGAGTCCGTCCTCGACACCGCCGTCTCCCTGCTGGTCGGCGCCCGGGTCGGCGACGACGTCTCGCTGCTCGCGGTGCGCACCGCCTGACGGAGGGCCGGCCAAATCCGTTCGCCACCGGTGGACGCAGGCCCTACGCTCGGGCCGGTCTTCCGAGGAGGGGCAGAACGATGAGCGGGATCGCGGCAGTTCGAGCGGTGAACCGGCTGGCGGCGCGGTGGGCGGAGCTCGCGGACGGCGGCAGCACGGTCTTCATGCCGACCGGGGTGTGGCCACTGCTGGCCTTCCTGGCGGCGGGCGCGCACGGCCCGGCGGCCGCCGAGCTGGAGCAGGCCCTCGGCATGCCCAGCGGCGAAGCCGCCGAGCACGCACGGGAGTTGGTCGCCACCCTGCGCAAGCTCCCCGGTTCCTCGGCGGCGGTCGGTCTGTGGACCTCGGACCTGTTGCACCCGGAACCGACCTGGCTGGCCGGCCTGCCACTGGACGTGCACGGCACCCTGTCCGGCGACGCGGTCCAGGACCGGCGCCGCCTGGACGCCTGGGCCTCCCGCAACACCGGCGGCGAGGTCGAGTCGATGCCGGTCGCGCTCGACCGTGACACCCGGCTGGTGCTCGCGTCGGCGCTGACCGTCCGGACGGACTGGCTCCGCCCGTTCCGCCAGTTCGTCCATGAGGCCGAGTCCGGCCCGTGGGCCGGGCGCGCGTTCGCCTCCCTGTCCCGGGTCACCGGACTGCTCGACCGTGCGGCGGTCACCGACACCCCGGCCGGCTCGGTGACCGAACTGCGGGTCCTGGGCCGCAACGACATCGACGTCCACCTGCTGCTCGGCGAGGACACCGCCGCGCCCGGTGCGGTCCTGGGCGCAGGCCTCGACATCCTCGCGGGCACCCGGTCGAGGACGACCGCCGACCTGCTCCCGACCGGCCGTCCCGGCCCCGGCCTGGACATCACCTGGACCCGGAGCGAGGACCGCGACCACTACCTGTGGGCGACGCTCCCGGCATTCACCCTCCGGGCCGACCACGACCTGCTGGCCCGCCCCGAGGTGTTCGGCCTCACCTCCGCCACCGACCCGACCGCCGCAGACGGACACTTCGCCGGAATCACCGGCACTGAACCGCTGTTCATCGGCTCCGGGCAGCAGTCCGCGACCGCCACCTTCGGCGCCAAGGGATTCCACGCGGCCGCGGTCACCGCCTTCGACTTCCTCGCCGCCGGCATTCCGGAAATGCGGTACCGGATCAAGAGGGTCAAGGTGACCTTCGACCGCCCGTTCGGCTTCCTCGCCGTCCACCGCACCTCACGCCTGGTCCTCGCCGCAGGCTGGGTCGCCGAACCGACCTGGGACGAGGGTGACGACATCTGGTGAGCCGGACGGGTGGTTCGAGGGCGCGCGGGCGGCCGGGTCGCGCTCCCGGGGTGTGACGGGCGGTCAGGATGCCTCTTCGGGAGGAATCTTGACGCACAGCGCGCACGGACAGCACCATCAGCCGGAGCAGCACCGACCGGAGCGTGACCTCCAGGAGAAGGGGCTCAAGTCGGGGGCGGTCGGCCTGGTGGCCAGCGTGGTGCTGAGCGTCTCCTCGGTCGCCCCGGTGTACGCGCTCACCGCCACCCTGGGGCCGACCGTGGCCCAGGTCGGGCTGCAGATGCCGGCCGTCTTCCTGGCGGGCTTCCTGCCGATGCTCCTGGTGGCCTACGCCTACCGGGAGTTGAACCGGGTGATGCCGGACTGCGGCACCTCCTTCACCTGGACGGCCAAGGCCTTCGGGCCGCACCTGGGCTGGATGTGCGGGTGGGGCCTGGTGGTGGCCACCATCATCGTGCTGTCCAACCTGGCCGGGGTCGCGGTCTCCTTCTTCTACCTGATGCTGGCCCAGGTCTTCGAGAACCCGGACCTCGCCGACCTGGCGCACAACCGCGGCCTCAACGTCCTGACCTGCCTGGTCTTCGTCGGCCTGGCCACCGCCATCGCGTACCGGGGCGTGACCCTCACCAAGGAGGTCCAGTACGTCCTGGTGGGGCTGCAGCTGACGGTGCTGGCGCTCTTCTCGCTGTTCGCCTTCGTCAAGGCCGGGCAGGGGCGCTCGCCGCTGGCCATCGAGTTCAGCTGGCAGTGGCTGGACCCGTTCGCGGTGCAGTCCTTCGCCGCCTTCACCGCCGGGCTCTCGCTCTCCCTGTTCATCTACTGGGGCTGGGACACCTCACTGACCGTCAACGAGGAGACCGCCGGCTCCGCCGCCACCCCCGGCCGGGCCGCCCTGCTCACCATGGTGGTGATCCTCACCGGCTACCTGGTCACCGCCGTCGCCACCCAGCGCTTCGCCGGGGTCGGCACCGAGTCCTACGGCCTGGGCAACCCGGCCACCGAGGACAACGTCTTCGCCGCCCTGGCCAAACCGGTGCTCGGCTCGCTCTCCATCCTCATCTACGTGGCGGTGCTGGCCAGTTCGGCCTCCAGCCTGCAGACCACCTTCCTGCCGCCGGCCCGCACCATGCTGGCCATGGGCACCTACCGCGCGATCCCCGCCCGGCTCGCCCACATCCACCCGCGGTACGCCAGCCCCTCCACCGCCACCCTGGTCTCCGGGATCGGCACCGCCGTCTTCTACTCCACGATGACGCTGATCAGCGACAGCGTGCTGGTGGACACCATCTTCACCCTCGGCATGATGATCTGCTTCTACTACGGCCTCACCGCCTACGCCTGCGTCTGGTACTTCCGGCGCGAACTCACCTCCTCCGTCCACTCGTTCTTCTTCAAGGGCGTCTTCCCACTGCTCGGCGCCGCCCTGCTGACCGCCGTCTTCCTCAAGACCGCCGTCGACACCTGGGACCCGTCCTACGGCTCCGGCACCTCCCTCTTCGGCGTCGGCACCGTCTTCCTGATCGGCTTCGGCCTGCTGGCCCTCGGCGTGGTGCTGATGCTGCTCTGGCGCCACCACGCCCCGGCCTTCTTCCGCGGCGAGACGCTCCGCCACGACACCCCGTCGCTGGTGGTCGAGGACTGACTGATCGTTTCAGAATGAGTTGAGCTACGGGTCCTGGGACCGGGTGGCGGCGGGCGGAACAGGCCGTGCGGTCCGGGGGCTTCACTCCTCGGGGACAACCTCCAGGGTGTTGCGGCGTACGGGCTCGGTCGACATCGTCACCGAGTACTCGCTGTCGGCGTACTTCTCCAGGAAGGAGGCGTCGACGGCCTGGTTGGTCTCCTCGTCGTCGGGGGCGACGGGCACGAAACGCACCGGCTTGTCGACCCCGCCGGCCGAGATCCGGCCCCGCCCGGTCCTCAGGGCCGGCCCGTACCACTTGCCCTGCGTGCCGTTGTAGGAGCGGATGAAGATCCGGTCCCCGACGGGCACGGACCAGATGCCGACGGTCTTGGGGGTGGTTCCGTCGGGCAGGGTCGCCCCGACGGTGAAGTAGGTCTCGGCGTTGATGCGCTCGAGCTCGTCCGAAGTCCAAGCGGCCATGGCGGTTCTCCGTTCGTGTCTGCGGTCATGCCGCCCCGCGTGATCGGCGGGGCGGCGACGACTGCCCGGGTCAGAGCTTGTCGGCGAAGAAGGGGCCGAGCTTGCCGACGGCCTCGGCGACCTCCTTCTCGCCGTCGTAGAGCTCCATGTGGTTCGCACCCTCGACGACGTGGAACGACTTGTCCTTGCTCGCGGCGCGCACGAACAGGTCATCACTCATCCACTTCGATCCGGCCTCGCTGCCCGCGACGACCAGCAGCGGCTGCGTGAGGAACGCCTCGGCCTTGTGGAAGGCGTCGTAGGTGATGATCTGGCTCAGGCTGCGCGCGGTCATGAAGCCCGGCGCGTTGGGGTGCTCGCAACGCGGCGTGTGGTAGTACTCCCACGCCTGGCGCAGCTCCTCGTTCGGCGCGTCCTCCTCGCGCATCGGTGCGAGCGGGAAGGGGTTGTCCTTGCCCCGGGCATCGGTGTTGCGGGCTTCGGCACCCATCGCGAGCAGCGGGGCGGCGTCGGGGTCGGCGACGTCGTTCGTCCAGCCGTTGCGGAACATCTGGCCGATGTTGACGAGGCTCACGGTGCCCACGGCCTTGATGCGGGGGTCGTTGATCGCGGCGTTCGCGGTGTAGCCGGCCCCGGCGCAGATGCCCATCGCTCCGATGCGACCGCTGTCCACGTAGTCGAGCGTGGTCAGGTGGTCGACCACGGCGCTGACGTCCTCGGTGCGGATGTGCGGGTTCTCCAGCTGTCGCGGCTCCCCGGTGCTCGCGCCCTGGAACGAGGCGTCGTAGGCGACGGTCACGAAGCCGTGCTCAGCGAGCTTGCCCGCGTACAGGCCCGCTGCCTGCTCCTTCACGCCGCCGCCCGGGTGGGAGACGACGATCGCCGGGTAGGTCTTCGACGCGTCGAAGCCCTCCGGGAGGTTGATCACCGCGGCGAGGGTGGTGCCGTATCCGTTGAGGGTCTCGATGCTGATGTTCTCGCTCATGACTTTCCTCCGGTTGATGTCCGAATGGGTGTTTCTGGATGGGAGGTGGAGGGTTCCCGCCAGGTCCCGGGCCATCACCGGGGAACGGAAGCTCACGCGCTCGGTCCGCTCGGTCACGGTTCCTCCTGGCTGTCCCGCTCGTCGTTGCCCGGGGGCCGGGTCGGCGCCCGTCGGTTCTGACGACATCAACTGTGGGTGCCGTCGATCGAGGGCGGAAGGCTGCGACAGAACCCCCCTCAGAGGGGGGTCTGGCGGAACCTGGCCCCGGGCCCCGATCGCCCATAGCGTGAGGTCATGGCACTGAAGGACGAGCGCGTACGGGACTTCCTGGCCACACGCCGCGCGAAGATCACCCCCGACATGGCCGGCATCTTGAAGGGCGGCGGGGCGCGCCGTGTTCCCGGCCTGCGCCGGGAGGAGGTCGCGATGCTCGCCGGCGTCTCGGTCGACTACTACACCCGGATCGAGAAGGGCGACCTGACAGGGGTCTCCGACGAGGTCCTCGACGCCCTCGCCCGCGCCCTGCAGTTGACTGAGGACGAGAGCACCTATCTCTACGACCTCGCCCGCACCGCGCGCCGGCCCTCGCGGGCGAGGAGACAGCCGAGAGCCGCGGCGGGGGTACCGCAGCAGGTACAGCTGCTCATCGACGCGATGAGCGCCACCCCCGTCATCGCCCTGAGCAAAAGGCTCGACGTCCTCGCGTCGAACGCTCTCGGCCGGGCCCTGTTCGACATGGCCTTCACCAGCCCGACCCGGCGCTCAGCGGCTTCCCCGCCGAACCTGGCCTCCGTCGTCTTCCTCGACCCCGCCGCGGCCAGGTTCTACGACGACCTCGACGACGCGGCAGCCGCGTGCGTGCGCATCCTCCGTGCCCAGGCCGGCGCGACGCCGCACGACAAGCAGCTGATACAGCTCGTCGGCGAACTGTCCACGCGGAGCACCGACTTCAGGACCCGCTGGGCCGCTCACGATGTCGGCGTCCACCGCACGGGCAGGAAGACCCTCCACCACGACCAAGTCGGAGAACTCGTCCTGGGCTTCGAGGAACTGACCCTCGACTCCTCTCCCTCCATCACCCTGTCCGCGTACATCGCCGAGCCCGCCTCCCCCACTGCCGAGCGCCTGCAACTGCTTGCCACCCTGGCAGCAACGACCGCGCTGGCGCACCCGTGAATCCGAGACCGTGAACCGTTCTTCAGCGCGGAACAGCTCGGTCAGCAGAGCGGCGTCCGGGCGTGGCCAGACGCCGACCACGGACCCTCCGGCCCTAGGATGCCCGCATGACGGACCCCGGGACGACCACGCCGACGGGCAGGCCGAGGCGCGGGCGGCCGCCCACCAGTCCGCTCACCCCCGCGCTGATCCTGGAGAGTGCCCGCGCGCTGGTCGAACGCGAGGGCCCCGACGCCCTGACCCTGCGCCGCCTGGGCACCGAGCTGGGCTCCAACCACACCGCCGTGCTGCGCCACTTCGCGGGCAAGGACGAGATCGTGCTCGGGCTGGCCGAGCAGCTGATCGAGGAGGCACTGGCCGGCTTCGTGCCGCAGGAGGGCTGGCGGGACACCCTCACCGCGCTGGCCCGGCGGGTGCGCACCGCCTGTCTGGCCCACCCGGCGGTCGCCGTGCTGGTCGCCACCCGGGTCTCGCGCCGGGCCGCCGAGTTCCGCGGCGCGGACACCGTGATCGGCGCGCTGCGGCAGGCGGGCTTCGGCGAGCTCGACGCCGCGCGCTACTACCGGGTGCTGGCAGACACGGTGCTGGCGGTGTCCTCCTACGAGGCCTCGGTGAGCTTCCTCGACGACGAGGCGCGCCGGGGCGACCGGATGGCCTGGCAGCGGGAGTACCTCGCCGTCTCCCCCGTCCGGTACCCGCACCTGGCCGCGGTGGCCGGGCACCTGGCCGCGATCGACGCCGAGGACCAGTTCGAGACGGTGCTCGAACTGCTCCTGGACGCCGTGGAGTTGCGCGCCCTCCGGGCCGCCCGGGAGCGGTGACGACCATTTTTGAACCGCTGTTGTCACCAGTGGTTCAAAAATGTCCGAAGAGACCCGCTGCCTCCCGGCGGCCACGGCGGGACCAGCGGGTGGTCAGCGGGTGACCGGCGCCTCCAGCCGGAAGCCGACACCGCGCACGGTGTAGAGGTAGCGGGGGTGGGTGGGGGTCTCGCCGAGCTTGCGGCGCAGCCAGGAGAGGTGGACGTCGATGGTCTGGACGCTGCCGTAGCTGTCCTGCCACACCCCCGCGAGGATCTGCCGGCGCGTCACGACGGTGCCGGGCCGGGCCGCGAGGTAGGCGAGCAGGTCGAACTCACGCCGCGTCAGGTCGAGCGGCACCCCGTCCAGCGCGGCCTCCCGGCGCCGGGTGTCGACCGCCAGGCCGCCGACCCGCAGGACCTCCGAGGCGACCGGCGCGGCGGCGGCGAAGCGGCGCAGCACGGCGGCTATCCGTGCGCTCAGGTGGCTGCCGGAGAACGGCTTGACCAGGTAGTCGTCGGCGCCGTCGTTGAGCAGCCGGACGATCTCGTTCTCGTCGTCCCGGGCGGTGGAGATGATGACCGGCACGTCGGTGAGGCTGCGGATCATCTTCAGCGCGTCGGCGCCGTCCAGGTCGGGCAGGCCGAGGTCGAGCACCACGATGTCGCAGCCGGCCGCGGCGACCTCGCGCAGCGCGCCGAGCGCGGTGCCCACGCTGCGCACGGGGTGGCCGGCCGAGGTGAGGTGACGGATCAGCACGGAGCGCACGCGCGGGTCGTCCTCGACGACCAGCACGGTGGGGGCGTCGGGGTGCGGGGCGAGGGCTGCCGGAGCCAGGGCCGCGGGAGCCGCCGGCTGCCATGGGGAGGGGTCGGTCATGCTCGGACCTTCTCGTGGGTCGGGGAGGGTGCCCCGGCTCCGACGGCGGTCGAGCGGGCGGGCGCCGGGGGACAGCGCGAGATCACCCTCAGTGATACATGAGGGCACCTCGGGTTGATCAGCATACTGTCGCCCGGTCGGCCAAAACTGCCAAACGGGATATTCCACAGCGGAGTCCACGCCGCATCGGCACTGGACGCGGGCGGGCCGCCCGGCCGGTCCGGCTACCTTCCGTGACGACCTCGCGGCGAGCCTCGTCAGCCGGCGGACCAGCGCCAGGGCGCGGGCCCCGCCTCGCCGCGCAGGCAGGCCAGCCGGTGCAGCACCTCGCGCTGGTGCCTGCCGCCGAGGTCGGTCCGGCGGACCTCGCGCATGGTGTCGCCGAGCGCGAGGACCTCCCGCAGGACGGGGTAACCCTCCCAGTCCGTCGGATCGGATCCGAAGGAGGGGGCCGGGCAGAACTGCGCATAGGCCGCCACGAACTCCCGGTATCCGCCCTGGTGCCCCTGCACCAGGTCCGAGCGCCAGCGCGCGGCCGCCACGTCCCACTCGCGCTGCCCGCGCACCAGCGGCCTGGTGAGCACCAGCTGACGGGTCCCCAGGTGGCGGTAGCAGGTCGCGGGCTGATGCCCCGCCAGGATCGTGGTGGGCGGACTGGGCCACGCCAGGCCGCACCACAGCTCGGCCAGCCGCAGCGCCCGCCGGCGGATCCAGTCCGCGTCGCCGGGCCGCAGCAGGGCGTGCTCCAGCCCGTCCAGCATCCCCTCGAACGGGTCGTGGTCACCGGCCGCCGAGGGCCGCAGCGGCGGGAGCAGGTGCAGGGCCGCGGCGGCGTAGGCGGCGGCCGACGCGTCGCCCTCCACCCGCCGGCCCCGGGGCCGCTCCCAGAAGGTGACGAACCGTCCGCCGGCCGCCACCGCCCGGTCCGAGCGGGGCAGCAGGACGTCCAGACCGTAGGCGCCGACCCGGTGCGCGTCGGCCATCAACGGCTGGGCCTGCCAGGCGTGTTCGGGTGGATAGACATAGGCCACCAGCCCGGCCCGGGGCAGCGCCCAGAGGGCGAACGACTCCTCCTCGCCGGTGTACTCGGCGTGCTCGGCCGGGAATCCGAGCTCGGCCGCCGCCCGGGTGACGGCGCCGTGCTCGGCCTCCATCCGCCGGGCCCGGGCGGCGTTGCCGAGGCGGATCAGGGTACGGGTGCGCGGTCCCGGGGTCATCGAGGTCTCCTGCTGCGGTGTGCCGTGTGAGGGGGGACGGCGGCAACGCTAGGAGGGGCCGGCCCGCGACGGCAGCCCTGTTGGGGATCGCTCAAGAACCCTTGGGGACCCCTTCAGGATCCGGGCCCGCGGTCTCACTGCTCGTAGGTCTCCACCAGCGGCGCGTGGCCGTTCCAGGTGGCGAAGACCGAGGAGGTGTGGCCGTCCTTGGTGAAGTCGACCCGCAGCCAGGTGTCGGTGCGCCAGGTCTGGACCGCCCAACCGGGGCCGGGCGAGGCCGAGATGAGGGTCGCCGACTCGCGGCCCAGGGCCAGCGCCACCCTGCCACCCCGGACGGTGTAGCCCCGGCTCTCACCGCCGCCGGCGTCGCCGCCCGGCGTACCGGTCGCGGTGGGGGTGCCGGTCACGGCGGGCGCCGGTGCGCTCCGGGTGGCGCTCGGACCGACACCGGGCGCCGCGGTCCTGGCCGTCGGGGAGGCCGCCGGTGTGGCGGGCCCGGTGCCGCTGCCGGACCGCGCCGCAGTGGAGACGGGGGGCAGCGCACCGGGCAGGGCGGCGACCCGGGTGGGCACGAACACCGCGTCCGGCGGCCCGAAGACCGCCTCGCGCAGGACCAGGTTGACCCCCGCCCAGGAGATCGCGGCGGCCGCCGCGGTGGCGGTCAGCCAAGCCAGGGTGAGGGTCCGCTTTCGCATGACCGCTATCCTGCACCACCACGACGGAATCCGGGAACGGCGGTCCGGCTCCGGCCGGAGCGCCGCCCCGGACATCCGTCGGCGAATTCTCCGGCGGCCTTCCGGCGGAGTACGGACGACCGTGGGGAAAGAGATGTCCTGGATTCGGCCGGAGATGTCCGGGCGGCGTTTCCGGTGAGGGGCGCGATGGCCCGGTTCGCGGTCGCGGTGGCCGCGATGGTCGCGCTCGCGTTCCTGATACCGCTGGCGCTCACCGTGCGCGAGTTCGCCCGGGAACGGGCCTTCACCCAGGCCGAGCAGCAGGCCGCCGCGATCGATCCGGTGCTGGTGGTGACGACCGATCAGGAACAGCTGCGCCGGGCGCTGGCCAGCATCCCGGCAGGCCAGGCGGGCCGGCTCGCCGTCCACCTCCCCTCGGGGGTGGTGGTGGGCGGGGCCCACGCGGACACCGGCCAGGTCGGGGCGGCGGCGGGGCAGGGACGGGCGTACAGCGCCCGGGTCGCGGGCGGGTACGCGGTGCTGCGGCCGGTGGTCCTGGAGCCGGGGACGGTCGCGGTGGTGGAGGTGTACCTGCTGGACTCCGACCTGACCCGGGGTCTGTGGAGCACCTGGCTGGTGCTGGGCGGGGTAGCCGTCAGCCTGGTGCTGATCTCCAGCCTGGTCGCTGACCGGCTGGCGGCCCGGCTGGTCGGCGCCACCCGTGACCTGGCGGCGGTCGCCCGGACGCTCGGCTCGGGCGACCTGGAGGCGGTGGCCGACACCCGCGGGCCGTACGAACTGCGCGAGGTGGGGCTGGCGTTCAACGCGATGGCGGGGAGGATGCGTCAGATGATCACCGCCGAGCGGGAGTTCGCGGCCGACCTGTCCCACCGCCTGCGCACCCCGCTGACCGCGCTGCGCTTCACGGCGGGTGCCCTGGAGGACGGCCCGATGGCCGATCAGGCCCGGGACGTGGCCGACTGGCTGGAGCGCGAGGTGGACGCGGTGATCAGCGACGCCCGGGCGGGCAGCGGGCCGCGCGAGCCGACCGGCTGCGACGCGGCCGAGGTGCTGGCCGAACGGATGGCCTTCTGGGCGGCGCTGGCCGACGACCAGGGGCGGCGCTGGGACTGGACCCAGGACCCGGGGCCGGCCCCCGTACCGGTGGCCCGGGCCGAACTGGGCGCCGCGCTCGACGCCGTGCTCGGCAACGTCTTCCGGCACACCCGGGCGGGCACCGGCTTCGCGGTGGCGCTGAGCTCCGGGCCGCGGGTGGTGATCACGGTCGGGGACGCGGGGCCCGGCATCGCCGACCCGGGGGCCGCCCTGGTGCGCGGCCGGGGCTCCGCGCGGGAGGGCTCCACCGGCCTCGGCCTGGACATCGTCCGGCGGCTGGCCGAGGAGGCGGACGGCTCGCTGCGGCTGGGCCGCGCCGCGCTCGGCGGAGCGCAGGTCGAGCTGACCCTGCCCAGCGGCCCCGGGCCCGCGCCGTCCGCCGCCCCCGCAGGCCCCGGACGCCGGGCGTCCCGCCGGCGTCCGGGCCGGTTGTAGTTTCTTTAGAGTTGCCTCGAAAAGCCTTGAAAACTCCGTTACCACGGCGTTATCAAGCCGCTTTCCGGCGGCTTTCCCGCTGTTAGAGTCCGCTGTCGTGAAGACCGGAACCATAAACCTCGACCGCATTTCCGCGCCGCTGCGCACGGCACTCGCCGCCACGGCCTGCACGGGAATTCTCCTCACCGTCCCGGCGCCCGCGGCGCAGGCCGCCCCGGGAAACGGCCGGTCGGCCTCCTGCCCGGCCCGCGGCGAATTCCCGCCGATCGGCCACGACCCGAAGTTCACCGACGCCAATGTGGCGCTGTTCGCCGGCGGCGGCTACACCGTCGACGGCGGGGCCGCCGAGGCCGAGGGCCTGCTGGTGGTGGCGGGGAACGCCACCTTCGCCAAGTCCCCCGGCGGCGGGGTGTTCAACGTCGGCCGGGTCGGCGCGGGCTCCGGCATCCTGCCGGCCGGGGGTCAGGTGATGCTGGCCGTCGGCGGGGACCTGCGGATCGCCAAGGGCACCACGCTCGACGTCGGCTCCGGCCTGACCACCGGGCCCGGCTACGGCGGCGCCGTCCGGGCCGGCGGCACCATCGACGAACAGGGCCGACTGGACACCAACGGCGGCGACCGGCGCTCCGGCATCGGTGCGGCCGCCGCGCTCGACCCGTACGCGGGCTTCGGCACCACCGTGCAGACCCAGTCGGCCGCGCTCGGCGCGCTCCGGCCCACCGGCACCGCCCAGCGCTCCGGTGCGACCGTCACCTTCCGCAGCACCGGCCCCTCCAACGGCACCCTGCAGGTCTTCGAGCTCGCCTCCGCCGATCTGGACGGGGCCTCCACCTTCCTCTTCGAGTCGATCCCGGTGGACGCCTCGGTCCTGGTCAACGTCACCGGCACGCACGCGGTCTCGGTCTCGCCGATGTCGGTCGGCTACAACGGGGAGCGGGTCGACGTGTACGGCTCCGCCCACTTCGGCGAGGCCGCCGCCAAGGTGCTCTACAACCTGCGCGAGACGCCGAAGCTGACCCTCGGCGGCGGCGGCAACTTCATCGGCTCGCTGCTGGCCCCGAAGGCCTCCGCCGACCTGACCGCCAGCACCAACGGCCGGCTGTACGTCGGCGGCGACGTCCACACCCACGGCTCGGGCAACGAGAGCCACAACTACCCGTGGACCGGCACCCCGGTGTTCTCCTGCTCCCCCACCCCCGTGCCGCAGCCCAGCACCCCGCCGGTCCCCACCCCGAGCCCCTCGGTCCCGGCCACCACCCCGCCCGGCACTCCCACCGCCCCGAGCACGCCCAACTCCCCCTCCGCCCCCGGAACTCCGGGCGTCCACACGCCCTCCACCCCGCCCTCGTCCGGCAGGCCGTCCGCACCGGGCACCCCCGCCCCCTCGCCGTCCGGCACCCCGGACACCCCGCCGCCCGGGAAGTCCCTCGCCTTCACCGGCTCCACCGGCACCTTCGCCATCGCCGGGGCCGGTCTGGCGGCGGTCGCCGCGGGCGGTGCCGTCGTGGTGGC